>JAKOSZ010000277.1 GCA_029776555.1 Bacillota bacterium
CCCATATCCTTTCACTCCGTCAATGTTGATTTACAGGCAATAAAATAACCGTGCCAAGCCGCAAGTCAGCGGCAGAAGTATTTACACGGTTTTTTCCTGCTCCTGGCACGCATCCTGCAGGTTTTCACGCATGCGCAGCAGGAAACGCCCTAAAAGCTCTCTGTCCTTTTGGTCAAATCCCTTGAAACACTCCCTTTCAACCCTTTCCAGCACCTCCACCACCTGCTTTTGAATGTTTCTCCCTTTTGCCGCCAAGTAAACCCTTGAAACCCTTAAGTCCTCGCTGTCGGTCCGGCGCTCTATGAAACCCGCCCTTTCCATCCTTTTCAGCATAACCGCCACAGTAGCAGGTTTAAGCTTAAGCTTCTCCGATATCTCCTTTTGGCTTCTCCCGTCTCTTTCCCACAAAAGGAACAGTATGGGCGGCTGCCCCGGATAAATCCCCAGCTCTGCAAGCAGCATATGGGTGCGGTAATAGTGAAGCCTCATCATCTGGGCCAGCAAAAAATTGAGGGAATCAGAACCCTTAAACTCCATCACTGCCTCCATTTAATTAGCCGTCTAAATATATATAATGATAATAACACAAAACGGATTGTCAGGCAATACCGGAGGGCTTATTCATGGCGGCCGACGAAAAACTTTCCAAAACTAAAAGGAGTTTCAGGGCAAAGGATCTTTCCCAAAACTCCCGTTTAATTCCCCTTCCCCGGCCGGAAATGTCGAGGCGCCGGGAAAAACTTGGAAAATAATTCCGATTTAAGGTTATGTTTATGAGCGGAGTCTTTTTACCGAAAGCTGCACCCCGAATTTTCTGTCAAGCTTCAGCGCCAGCGCTTCCAGCGTATCGCCAACGTGGACTACCGAGGGCAGGTCGTCAATTTTCTCGTCAGTATATTCTCCGATGTATATGCTTCCTTTGGCTGACCACTGGGGGATTTCAACGTAAATATGGGTTTTGGTGACGCGTGTCACCCTGCAAACCACTGTTTTGCCCACAATATCCCCTAAACCGTATTCCGCCTTTTCACTCCATGCAGGCCTGGATTTTGGCCCTTGTAAAAATTCCGTTTCCTCATGCAGCCTCTTTACAGAAAGCTGCAGGCCGTATTCCGGGTCTCTCCGGAGCACTACCGCCTTTAACACTTCCCCGGGAACTACTATTTGCGGAAGGTTATCCACCCTTGCGTCGGAAAACTCGCCTATATATATGCTGCCTTCTTCTCCGCCGGGAAGCACCGATACATATATGTGGGTCCTGGTCACTTTTACGACTTTGCAGTTTACAACCCTTCTCTGCTCCAAGCCTTCATCGGCCGCCGCGGAATAGGGAAGGGTGTACTGGGCTTCTTCCGGCTCCACGGTTTCATAGTCTTCCTCGTCATCCGTAATCATTGACGGATCAAGCCAGAAACCGTCCGGCTTAGCGATTAGCCTGGCATTGTTATAGGCCATGTCCAGCGACAGGATGGTTACAGCCCTGTAGGCCGGCTCTTTCAAATCGCTCATCAGTTTAAGGCCAAGGGCCACATCCGGCGGCCTTAACTGCTTCCTGTTGTCCGTATTGCCGCAGTCCCCCGTGAGGTAAATAGGCATGAGAAACTGTATTTCACCTGTCTCAGGCCAATACTGGGGCGCCACCAGCTTGTAGTTCCTCACCGCCAGTTTTTTACTCTGCTCTATGGCTGAGTTGAAAAGGCTGATGAGCTCTCCTATGGACTTGTTGCTGAGGTTGGGCGGAAGCCTTTTAACCCTGTCCTTCTTATCCCTGTCGTTGAATATATGCATTATTGTCTCCTCAGGAAGGTCCACTCTCAGGGATGCGTCAAAAAACAGTTCACCGGGGTCGTTATAAAAACTCGGCGCCTCGGGAAGCTCGTTGCTGGCAAGGTATCTTAGCACCCGCGTGTCGTCCTCAATGCACACCACGGGATTTTTGTACATCGTATGAAAAAGGGGATCGCTTTCGTTCTCTTCAATTTCGCACATGACCAGTACCTGTTTAAAGTACCTGGAAAGAAGTCCGGTGTTGAAATACATATACCCGGCGTCTTTGCAGATTTTCAGCTTGCCTTCGGAATAGAGCTTCCTGTATATGTTTTCCAGGTAGCACTTCAGAATGGAGTTGGGAAGGCGCGGTTTAAAATCGGAACCGTAGCTTCCCGTAAAATCCCATACTTCGCTTATGGCCCTCCCAGCCACTTCATCAAGGAAGCGAAATATCTCTTCCTTGTTTTCAAAAACAATGTCTCCTATGTGGAGTTTTACACTCTTCAATATCCTGCTTCTCAGAATAGTTTCACGGCAAAAATGAAGCCCGTACCATTTTTGTTTTGCGCTTTTTGGATACCTGGTGTTAAGGCTTACCCTTGCCCATATCCTTTCATGTCCAA
>JAKOSZ010000278.1 GCA_029776555.1 Bacillota bacterium
AACAGCCAGGAATTTTTCGTTTTGGCTTATGCCCATAAACCTCAGCAGGTCACCGTTGTACTCAAAGTCTTTGCCCTCCCTGAGATTTTCCATGCCCAGTTCATCCTTAAGGTCGTAGACCTTTCTGGGCTTATTAAGCTTTATATACACCTGGGCACTGTCGCCTTCCTTAAGCTCAACCTTCTCAATGGCGGTAATAAGGGTGTATCCCGGCGCCGTATACTTTTCTATTGAAAACAAAGGCCTTTCACATATCCCTACTACCCTGTAGGTCTTTCTGTCCGTTATCACCAGCCTCTCGGATACGCCGTCCTCCCCGTGCCTGTAGTGGTCCTTCTGCCACAGAGTGGTGCCGTCGTCCAAAAGCCGATAGCCCATATCAAGCTCAATGGTGTCACCTGTTTTATACTTGACGCCGCCATCGGTGAAGATGTGGTAGGACACCACCACCTCATTTTCATTCCGGGGAAGCCTGCCGCTTATCAAATACACGGGCAGCATTTCAAAGGCCTTTTTATCAAAGCCCAGCACATACAAATAGGGCTTATCCTCGTTTAAACCGCCCTCCAGCATCGCGTAGCCTATCCCCCGGGTTACGGCGGTCTCCTTTACCTCCGGGTTTTTGCTGATGGCCTCAATAGCATCAGGGTGAAAGTCGTAAACAGCCAGATGCCAGTCCCCGCTGGAGGCTTTTGCGTAATTGACCAGGAAGCTCTGGAAGCTGGATATAAATGTGGTCACGGCAGTTATCATGGCTGTGGAAAGAATGATGCCGATAATGGTGACAATGGTGCGGGTCCTGCTTCTTTTTAACGCGGCCAGCGTAACCTTGTTCATGACATTCATGGCCTGACCACCTCATCTCTTACGATTCTGCCGTCTTCCAGGCTGATGATGCGGTTGGCCTGCAGGGCAATTCTCTCATCATGGGACACGATTATGAGGGTCTGCTTGTATTTCTGGTTGTACAGCTTCATCAGCTGGATGATTTCAGCGCTGTTTTTGCTGTCCAGATTGCCGGTTGGCTCATCGGCCAGTATCAGGGCGGGATTGGTTATGAGGGCACGGCCTATGGCAACCCTCTGCTGTTGTCCGCCGGAAAGCTGGTTTGGTAAATGCTTTGCCCTGTCTTTGAGCCCCAGGGTGGCAGTCAGGTCATTGAGCCGTACCCTGTCCTCTTTTCTGCCGTCCAGCAGCAGGGGCAGCATTATGTTTTCCTCCACATCCAGTACCGGGATCAGGTTGTAGAACTGATAGATCAGGCCTATCTGCCTTCTCCTGAAAATGGCAAGCCTTGACCTGTCAAGGCTGTAGATATCGGTGCCATCAATGTATACCTTGCCCGATGTGGGGAAATCAACCCCGCCCAGTATGTGCAGCAGCGTCGACTTGCCCGACCCTGACGGCCCTACGATGGCCACAAACTCACCCTTCTCCACCGAAAAGGAGACCTTGTCCAAAGCGGTGACCGCCGTCTCCCCTCTGCCGTATATCTTTGTAAGATTTTCAACGCGCAGTATTTCCATCTGACACCTCCGGAACATTTTAAGATTTAAGTCCATTTTAACATTGGCAGGTGACACTCCGGTGACGGCTGTCATGACAGTTTTGTCACTTTGGCGGCCTGTTTAAATCCCTCAAAAAATCGGAAGAATAAGGAACGGCTCTTTTAAAATCGGCATTGACTGAAGAGCAGTGCAAAAACAGCCTCATATAACCGATTTATACAGGCGGATAAAGAAGGTGGTTCCCTGGCCGGGGCGGCTTTCCACCGCAATATCCCCGCTTTGCTCCTGGATTATGCTCCTGGCCATGGCAAGGCCGATTCCTGCGCTGTCAGGCGACGCGTTCCTTCCCCTGTAGAAGCGGTTAAATATGTGGGGCAGGTCCTCCCTGCTGATGCCCGGCCCGTTATCGGATATGCGGATTTCAAAGTATAGAGGGTTATCCTGGGCGGAAATCTCTATTTCACCGTGCTCCGGCAGGTGTTCTATGGAGTTTTTCAGTATGTTGATAATCGCTTCGCCGGTCCATTGCAGGTCACATATTAAAGTCTCATCCTGCCCCGTGACCGTATAGCTTATGGATTTCAGTTCCATGGGTATGAGGAGGGGTTTCAATGCGTTTTCCATGAGGGTCCGGAACATAACCCTCTCTTGCTTCATTTTCACCTCGCCGGCATCCAGCCTGGCCATCTTGAGCAGCGAGGAAACCAGCCACTCCATGCGCTTTAACTGCGAGGAGATACGGGCGGTGAATTCACGGCGTTTTTCCGGCGGCAAGCCCTCGTCGGCCAGCAGATCAACCATAACCATCATGGAAGTAAGGGGCGTTTTGAGCTGATGGGATATGTCAGCCATGTGCTCCGACAGGCGCTGTTTTTCTCGCTGTAACTGATTGTTGTACTCTGAAAGCATCAAAGTCACCTTGTATATTTCATTTTTTAAAATGCTCAATTCCCCTTCCACGTTGTCCCGAACTTCAAGGGAATGCTCTCCGGCGCAAATCCGCCTTAAATAGTCCGACAGTCTCCTTATCTGCCTGTAGCGATAAGCCGTGAAGGCGAAAAATGATAAACAAAGCAAAAGAGCCGCAATCAAAACAAGGATTCCGGCCTCTCTGCTGAATAAAAATCCTGTAACAGCCAAAGCTGCGCTTAATGCAAAAATCGCTGCTGCAAACCTTTTTACTTCCCTGTTCCTCAATAAAGTCACTTTCTAATCCCCCTGTAAAAAGAACCTGTTCCGGCAGGGCATAGACCCGGCGGCCGCCGTCAGTAAACTTGGGCCGGCTATTTACCGCGCCCAATCACTTTTGGGAATACGGAAAACACGGCAGCGCGAAAAAAGACAAGGCTGCTATATCCAGTATCCTATCCCCCTTGCGGTTTTTATAATGGTGGGATTCCGCGGGTCATCCTCTATCTTTTCCCTCAGACGCTTAATATAGACGGTCAGGGTATTGTCGTTGACAAAATCGCCGTATGCGTCCCAGATGCCTTGAAGCAATTGCTCCCGGGTCAGTACCTGCCCCCTGTTACTGACCATCGTGAGCAAAAGTCGATACTCCAGAGCCGTCAGAAATACCTCCTTACCGTTCTTCTTTACCTTGCCCTCGGCAAGGTTGACAGTTAAGCTGCCGATGTTAACAATATGATCTTCATTGCCCTTGCCGGCCCTGCGGAGTATGGCCCGAACCCGTGAATGAAGCTCCCTTAGTCTGAAGGGCTTTACAATGTAGTCGTCAGCCCCTATGTCAAGCCCCATGACCACGCTGCCCTCATCATCCCGGGCAGTGAGAAATATCACAGGGGTATCCCCTTTTTCCTTAAGCTTCCTGCACACATCAAATCCGTTGCCGCCGGGAAGGGATATGTCAATAATGGCAAAATCAAAGCCCTCGGATGCTATTTTGTCCAAAGCGGATGGGGCGTTATAGCAGGCAGTGACCTTAAAACCCTCCTGCGACAGAAAATACTCCAACCCCGCTGCAATTGATTCATCATCTTCCACCAGCAGCAATTTTATCGGAACCAAGCTCTAAAACCCCCGTCTTACCCCATATGGGCAGGATCGCACCTTTACCTCTCTCACTGGATGTCTTGTTCAAAAATCTCAATAACTCAACAGGCTTTGAAAATATATTATCACGGCAAAGCCTGCTAATCAAATGAGGCTTTTTTCTGCCCTCCACAGCGGTATTCGCCGTCATCCGTCCGGACCTTAGCGGCAAGCAAAATAAAGAGACCATCCTTTTTCATGTAAGTGAACCCAAAACACCAGGAAAGGAAGTCTCTTTAAAGCAATAATATTCTGCTTCGGACTTGCTGATATTTCATTGCTTGTTTTCCTTGAAACAGGGCTTCTATAGTAATATAATAAGTGTAATTCAGTGTTTTTTGGTCTTGGCGGGTCAAAATTTTCTTCCGCGGCTTTTTAAGGCCGCACAGCGGGCTGATTCGGCAAGGCAGCATTAGAGCAAAGAAAGGTGAACAGCCATAGATAGAAGAGAAAAAGCCATATATTACTCCATTCTGTTTTTTATCTTCCTCTTTTCGGCAGGATTCAGTTTCGTTCTGACGATGATCTTCTTCCTCTTGACAGGCGTGCCCTTGTTAATCTTCACCCTTTTTTACTTCCTGCTGGAGATGTTCATCGTCTATGTGTCCAAACGGACCCTGGCAGACATCCAGTTCTGGATGCTCAGCATAATGTTTGGCTTCCTCTTTGGCTCCTTCAGCCTGTTCCTGGTAAGCCTTGTTACCAACTGGACCATATGGGGTTAAAGAGCCCTGCCCTAAAACCTCCCTGATTACCCTCAGGAAGTTAAGGCCGGCTACGGCTTCAATCTGGGCCTGGCTGTAATTTAACCTGGCCAGCTCTTCAAAGATTTTTTCCATGTCCTCCGCTCCCCTTATCCCCTCCGGGAGAAAGGGGGTCTGGCCCCAGTCCCTTGAGCCCACATCACCGTCAAAATCGCTTCCCAGGCCCACGTGTTCCAGACCGGCAATCCCGGCTATGTACTCAATATGCCTTATTACATCCCAAATCCCGGCCTTGCCCTCCTGGCGCAGGAAACCGTGGTAGAGATTAACCCCTATGACTCCCCCGGTCCCGGCCAGGGCGGCAATCTGGTCGTCCTTTAAGTTCCTCCTGTGGGGGCAGAGCTTCATGGCATTGGAGTGGGAGGCGATTACGGGACGCCGGGCCGTCTCTATTACATCCCAGAAGCCCCTTTCCGAAAGGTGGGAGACATCCACTATCATTCCAAGGGCCTCCATCTCCCGGACCACCTTTCTGCCAAAAGGGGTCAGTCCCCCGCCCGAATCCCCGTCATCAACTCCGTCGGCAATCTGGTTCCTCTTGTTCCATGTAAGGCCCATACACCTGACTCCCAGCCTGTAGTATATCCTTAATAAGGACAACTCCCCCTCCAGGGCTTCTCCCCCTTCAATGGAGAGTATGCAGGCCAGCTTCTTTTCGCCTGCGGCTTTAACAATGTCACCGTAATTTAAGCACAGCGCTGCGCGCTGCCTGTTTTTGTCCATTTCCCGGTAAAAGGCGTCAATTATCTCAAGGATCCTTTTTACGGCGCAGCATTTATCAAAGGGCCGCTCCAGGAAAGCGGCAAAAAACTGGACCCGGGGATGCCCCACCGTAAGCCTTGATATGTCCAGGTGGCAGCTGTTTTTGTAAAGCCCTTCCCCGGTACTCATTGTCTTTGTAAGGGTATCACAGTGGGCGTCCACTATTATCATCGCTTTTCCCCCGTCAAACGTGTTTCCAATAGATGATATTCCTCGAAAAAAGCTGTTATACTTCAAAAGGCGTTCCTTATCAGGTTAACGGTGACTCCTTCCGAAAAGCTCCGGCCTTTCCCCGGGAAAAGGACTTCCACCACATCAAAGCGCACCGGCGTATCAACCATGTTTTTTAACACCGTGTACATTTCCGCCAGCTGCCTGAGTTTCTCCTGCTTACTCTTCCCCACGGCCTCACCGGGCGTGCCGTAAGCAAAGCCGGTCCTGGCCTTTACTTCGACAAAACAGAGGACTTCCCCATCCCTTGCGACTATGTCTATTTCCCCCAGCCTTCCCAGCCTGAAGTTCTGTTCCAGGATTTTATAGCCCTTCTCAGCAAGGAACTTAAGAGCTATAAGCTCCCCTTCCCTTCCGAAGCTTCTCCTAGCCCTGGTTCCCGCCATAGCTCTCACCGTACTCCCTGTCAACATATCCCACGAAGACCAGTATTTCAGCAATCACGTCATAGAGGACCTCGGGAATTTCATCGCCTATGTTGAGGAGGGACAGGGCTTCCGCAGTCTCTTCGTCCTCATAAACGGGAATCCGGTGACGCCGGGCGGTTTGGACAATCCTTTCCGCCGTTTCACCCCGGCCCGCCGCAATTACCCTGGGGGCGCCGTCCATTTCAGGAGAGTATTTCAGCGCGGCAGCCTTTTTTATTTTCTTCCCGGCCTTCGGCCTTTCTTTACCCGTTAAATCCTGCAATCCACAACCCCTCCTTTGCCCGGAACGGTCTCACCGAAAACTTCCAAGGCCTTCAGCAGGGTGACCTTCTCACCGGCGGCCTTGAACCACATGCCCGCCAGGGTGAATCCCCTCTCGGACAAAGCCTTTGACAGCACATGCCGGTGTCTTTTCAAAAACTCAACCGCCTTCTCATCCCTGGCCCGCATGTTTATCGTAAGTTTCTTTCCCGCTATTTCCACCAGGGACTCCACAGCGCCCAGGTTTAAGGTATCAAGGGATATTAAAAGGGTGACCCGGTCCGGGTCCGACTGTTTTTTACGAAGCCTTCTTCCCAGCATGTAGAGCTCCAGAGTGGAGCTGTGCTCACCGTTTTTCACCGGCAGCTGCAGGTAGATAAAAGGGTCCCGCAGCCGGTTTATGGCCTTCAGGCTCAACTCCAGGAAGTCAACCAGCCTGTTGACCCTTTCGGCTAAAGGAGTGTCAAGAAGGGCAGCCGCCCTTTTTAAGAGGCCCAGCCTTTTTGCCATTTCAGGGCCTAAGTTTTGTACCTTTTCCCTGACCTCTTCCTTTGAAAGGGCTTCTTCCAAACTCTTAAGGTACAGGTCTTCAAAAAGGCCGTCCGGCTCTTGGCTTTTCAAGGCTTCATACGCCTTGTCCGCCGTTTCAAAAGCGGCCTTCCCCGACCCGGTCTTTTCTGCCGTAATCGCATGCTCAATGGCCTGCCTTATTACCTCCCTTTCCACAGGGCCTGTACTTGCAGCGGCCTGCCCTACCGCTTCCCTTCCCACCGGATCAGCATTCCCAATGACCTGTCTTAATGCTTCACTTTCCACCAGATCTGTATCTGCAACGGCCTGCCTTACCGCTTCTTCCACCGGACTCCCGTCCCCGGCGGCCTGCCCTGCTGCCCCGCTTCCCATCGGTTCCGTACTCCCGGCGGCCTGCCTCACTGCTTCGCCTCCCGTCGGACCTGTATCCCCGGCGGCCTGATTTATCCCTTCACCTTCTACCAAACCCGTACCCGCCTGGAGCTGTGGCCCTTCCTCAGCCATAACGGGGATTTCAGCTGCCTGGGGTCCAGAGACGTTATCAGGTCCGGCCTTTTTAATTTCGCCCCCTGAAATATCTTTCAGAAATTCAAAAAGGTGAGGCTCTTCTATTTCCAATAAAGCTTTATTTAACTCTTCCAGCTGGCTGTGGAGTTTATAACCCTGGGACTGGACTTTTTCCAGGGTGGAGATGATTTGGCTTTCGGCTTCAATTTTGTTCAGTACGAGAAGGGCTGCTTTTTCCGCCGTGATGTCCTCTTGGGCCTCAAGCAAAGCGAAGGCTTTTTGCAGGTATTCTTTCCTCATGGGGAAGCCTAGACTTTCAAGCCTTTTGGCAAAGGCTATATTCTCGTCACTGGGCTGGATGCCGGCTTTCAACAGCGCAATTACGGCCTGCCTGTTTCCCTCGGGCTGGGAGGGGATTACCCTGTCGGCCCTGGCTAAAACCCGGCCTTCCGAGACGTCCTTCACCACCAGCTTTAAAAGCTCACCGGTCTTAACGTCCAGGCTGGCCTGAAGCAAGGCTTCAACTAAAGCCCCGTCGGGAAACCTGAGCAAAAGCAGGTCCGGCCTTACCTCCAGCACCAGCGCCTTGATTGAGTCTCCGGGCAGGTAACGCCCGGAAACCAAGCCTGAAGCAAGGCTTATGTCAAAACGGCTTCCAAGGGTTTCGGTCCCATTTACATGAGCGCTCAAAAGGCTTCACCTTCTAACCGTTAACAGGGTTAATCCTATTAGTAAAGCTCACTCTATGTATCGGACAAAGGCCGTATTTTTTTATGGCTTCCACATGCTCCCTGGTTCCGTAACCCTTGTGCTTCCCAAAGCCGTACTGGGGATAAAGGGCGTCCATTTGGTCCATTATCCTGTCCCTGGTCACTTTTGCGACGATGGAGGCCGCCGCGATGGATATGCTCAGGCTGTCGCCCTTGACTATGGAAAGCTGAGGAATGTCCATGTCTTCCAGCTTTTCGGCGTCTATGAGCAAAAGGTCCGGCCGCAGGCTGAGCCTTTCCAAGGCCAGCTTCATGGCCATCCTGGCGGCATTTAAAATATTAACCCGGTCAATGCACTTTTCATCCACTATGCCCACTGCGTAGGCCAGGGCCTTTTCGGTTATCAAATCGTAGAGCTTCTCTCTGGCTGGCGGAGTCAGCTTTTTTGAGTCGTTGAGCTTCTCAAGAAAAACCTCCCGGGGCAATATCACCGCTGCCGCCACCACAGGGCCTGCCAGAGGCCCCCTTCCGGCTTCGTCTATTCCGGCTATGAACCTGTGCCCCTGCAGGTAGGCCCTTTTTTCGTAACAGCTCATTTCTTCCAGGCGCCTTTTGTCCTCCTGGATTTGAAGCCGTCTCTTTTCCAGTTTGGCCGTAAGCCTTTTAATACCGGGCGCGTTTCCCTTCTCCAGGGCCGCAAGGTATGCAGCCGCCTCTTCAAGATCCATGCCTTTTATCTTCTCTTCAATTTCTTTCACACTGGTTTTAGAAGCCATCTTCTCTTCCGCCGGGGCTTCCCCTGGCCATATCCGGTGTCTCCAGGGTTATTCTCCCGATTTTTCCCTTCCT
>JAKOSZ010000279.1 GCA_029776555.1 Bacillota bacterium
AGGACTTATGCTGGTGATAGGCACAGGAGCGGCCTGCTGGCTTGGGGCTTTGGTCTACAACATGACCTCCAGGCTGTTTGGCCCCCTGGAGGTGGACATTTCGGGGTAAGCTTTAAGAAACTCATTGGCTGCGCAATTGGCGGCTTTTTTATTTTCCCGGGTCTTTACCGGCATGTTTTTGCCTTCCGGTATACAGCGGCAGCCATTCCCTTTTCCTCCAGCCATTATTCTGAGGATTTTTCCGGCATACATTCGCGCGGCCTTTTGTTTTACCCAGGTCATTGTCGGGATGTTTCCGGCACACACTGCAAAATATCCTGTCTTCCAAAGGGTGGCGCAGACTCACCGGTCTTTACCCCGCTTTTCTTTATTCCCTGCCGGTGAAGGCTTTCGCCGGCCTCCTCCAGACATGGCGATTCTTTGCAGAAAACGGCGCAAAATAAAAAAAGGGATTGCAAGGATGAAATAATTGTTATATACTCTTAATATCAATATATATTAGCTGGTAATAATTCCGAACTGCCGGCTCAGGAGTTGAAAGCCTTAAACAAAAAGGACGCAAAGAGGTGTGGTTCATGAAAAGGTTTGCTCTCTCAAAAAGAGAGAGGCAGAAGAAGCTCATTGAAAAGATCGATGAGTACCCCTTTGTAACCGATGAAGAACTTTCGGAGATATTCTCCGTAAGTGTTCCCACCGTTCGCCTGGACAGGCTGGAACTTGGCATACCTGAACTCCGTGAAAGGTTAAAGCAGGTGGCGCAGCAGAACTACAACAAGGTCAAAACCCTTCGGAGCAAGGAGATCATCGGTGACCTTATAGAAATCGTTTTAAACGAGAGAGGCATTTCACTTTTTGAGACGGACGACTCCATGGTTTTTGAAAAGACCAGGGTTGTAAGAGGACACTATATATATTCCCTGGCCGAGTCCCTGGCCATCGCCATTATAGACACCCAGGTGGCTTTGGTGGGTGTCGCCAACATTAAGTATGTAAGTCCCGTGTATGCCGGAAATAAGCTTCTTGCCAAAGCCGAGGTGAGAAAGATAAGGGGAAAGAGTTTTATCGTCTGGGTTAAGATATATGAAAAACAAAGAGAGGTATTCAGAGGCAAGTTTATACTGGTTTCCCTTGAACAAACTCAGGATAAATAGTAATGTAAAGTTACGGCCTTTTCGTGCTGCGGATACAAAGGTCTGACGCTGCAGGGAGAGCTTATTCTGGGCGATGGGAGTGAAAGTTTTGGTTATACTTGTTGATGCCATGGGGGGAGACAACGCCCCGGAGGCCGTGGTAAACGGGTGCGTAGATGCCATACTTGAAAATGAAGGTTTTGAGGTCTGCCTTATAGGAGATATCCCTAAAATAGAAAAGATATTGAAGGAGAGGAATTACAGCGGCGAGAGGATTAAGCTGGCAGCCGCCGGCGACGTGATAACCAACGAAGACGTTCCCACCAAGGCCATAAGGTCGAAGAAGCAGTCTTCCATGGTGCTGGGCTTTAATCTCCTTAAAGAAAAGAGGGGCGATGTGTTCCTGTCGGCAGGGAACACCGGCGCAATGGTAATAGGCGCCAGCCTCATTCTCGGCAGGATAAAAGGGGTTGACAGGCCTGCCCTGGCCCCCATAATACCCACCAAAAGGGGCGGAATGCTTCTGATAGACGGAGGGGCCAATACGGCCTGCCGGGCGCTTAACTACCTTCAGTTTGCCCTGATGGGTTCCATTTATTTAAAGGGCATGACGGGCATCCAAAACCCCAAGGTAGGGCTGATAAACGTGGGGACGGAGGAAATGAAGGGCAACGAAACCATTAAGCAGGCTTATGCCCTCCTCTCCTCCAGCGAAAAGATCAACTTCCGGGGGAACATCGAAGGGCAGCAGGTGCTTGAAGGCGTGGTAAACATAGCGGTGTGCGACGGCTTTGCGGGAAACGTGCTCCTGAAGTTTTACGAAGGAGCGGGAAACTTAATGCTGAACGAGCTTAGAAACATGTACAACACCAACCTGCTTACCAGGCTTTCCGCCTTAGCGGTAAAGAGGTACCTGAAGAGAATCGTGAAAAAAATGGAGCCGTCGGAATACGGGGGGGTTCCCCTGCTGGGGGTAGCCGGAAATGTCATCAAGGCACACGGAAGCTCCAATTCCAAGGCCATAAAGAATGCCGTGCTTCAGGCGTACAACTACGCCAGGAGCAATACCATACAGCGGCTGAGTGAGGAAATTTTGTTCATGGAGGCTAACGAGGTTGAAAGGACTTGTTAAAAGAGCCGGGATACTGGGAATGGGAACCAGCATACCCCAAAGGGTATTGACCAACCATGACCTGGAGAAAATGGTGGATACGTCCGACGAGTGGATAAGGAAGAGGACGGGCATAGTTGAAAGAAGGCTCCTGGACAAGGGCGCCCCCGCCTTTGGGATGGGGGTCGAGGCAGCCAGGGAAGCCATAGCCGACGCCGGCTTAAAACCGTCGGACATAGATGCCATTATTACCGCTACCATTTCTCCCGATTACCTTTCTCCTTCCATGTCCTGTATTATACAAAGCCATATAGGGGCGTCGGAGGCGGCCGCTTTTGATATAAACGCCGCCTGTTCCGGCTTTGTTTACGCCCTTGGCATAGCCAACCAGTACGTTTTATCAGGCTGTTACAGGTATATCCTGGTAGTCAGCTGCGAAGCCATATCCAGGCTGGTGGACTGGCAGGACCGGAACACCTGCGTCCTTTTCGGCGACGGGGCCGGCGCCGCGGTGGTGGGCCCGGTGGATGAAGACCATGGAATACTGGCCCTGGAGCTGGGCGCCGACGGAACCCTTGGGCATAACCTGACAATACCCTGCTGCTATTTTACCCCCGACGACCTGGCCAAGAGGGCGCACGAAAACAAGCAGGTCATCTGGATGGACGGCAGCGAAGTGTTTAAATTTGCAACCAGGGCCCTGGTCTATGCTGCCGAAAGGGTTATGGAAAAAGCCGGGATTACCCTGGACAGTGTCAGGCTCGTCGTTCCCCACCAGGCAAACATCAGGATACTGGAGAACGCCATGAAAAGACTGGGCGTTGAGATGGAAAGGGTATATGTTAATCTCGACAAGTACGGCAACATGTCGGCCGTTTCCATTCCGGTGGCTCTTTATGAGGCATTTAGGGAGGGAAGGCTCCAAAAGGGGGACTATGTCCTCCTGGTTGGCTTCGGCGGGGGCCTCACCTGGGCTTCATGCCTGCTTAAATGGAACAGGTAGGACTGCCGCCTTTTACTGATAACAGGAAAGGGAGGTTGCTTATGGGCAAGCTGGCGTTTGTTTTTCCCGGACAAGGGGCCCAGTACGTAGGGATGGGCAGGGACCTGTCGCAAAAGTACCCTTCGGCGGCAGCCGTTTTTAAAAAGGCCAATGAGGCACTGGGTTTCGACATTGAAAAGATGATATTTGAAGGTGACGAAGAAAGTTTAAAAATAACCGAAAACACTCAGCCGGCCATCCTGACCGCAAGTATTGCATGTCTCCAGCCCCTGCTGGAAAAGGGAGTTTACCCTGATGTAACGGCAGGGCTGAGCCTGGGCGAGTACTCGGCCCACGTGGCCGCCGGCACCTTTTCCTTTGAGGAGGGGGTAGTCCTGGTCAGAAAGAGGGGCAAGTACATGCAGGAGGCCGTCCCTGTGGGAGTGGGAACCATGGCGGCCATAATCGGCCTGGACGACCAGGCAGTGGAAGAATGCTGCCGGAAGGCTTCAGAGCTAGGTGTGGTGGAACCGGCCAATTACAACTGCCCGGGCCAGATAGTGGTGTCCGGGGAAGTGGAAGCCGTCAACAGGGTGGTGGAACTGGCCAGGGAAATGGGCGGAAAGAGGTCGGTGACCCTCGCCGTCAGCGCTCCCTTCCACTGCAGCCTTATGAAGTCCGCCGGCGAGAGGCTGAAGGCGGAGCTGGATAAGGTCAGCTTTTCCGCCATGAAGATACCCGTGGTGTCAAACGTTACAGGAAGCTGCGTTACCGACGGGAAAGAAGCCAGGGAGCTCCTCATAAGGCAGGTCAGCAGCCCTGTCTTGTGGGAAAAGAGCGTAAGGCACATGATAGAGCATGGTGTGGACACTTTTGTTGAAATCGGGCCGGGTAAGGTTTTAAGCGGCTTTATCAGGAAAATCAGCAAAGAGCTTTCGGTCTGCAACGTGGAGGACGGAGAATCGCTGGAAAAGACTCTGGCGGCTTTGGGCAAATGACATATTTAGACAGGAGGGCATGCATAATATGAAACTGAAAGGAAAAACTGCACTTATAACTGGGTCCGCAAGGGGCCTGGGCAAGGCAATCGCGCTGAAACTGGCCGAAATGGGGGCTAACATAGTCCTTAACGACATTGTTTCTTCCGAATCACTGGACGAGACCTATAAGGAATTTAGGGAAGCGGGCTACAATGTGGCCGTTGCCCGGGGAGACGTGACAAAAGAAGAGGACGTTAAGAACATGGTGAAGGCCGCGGTGGACAAGTTCGGAGCCCTTCACATCCTTGTAAACAACGCCGGGATAACCAGGGACAAACCCATGCTTTTAATGTCGGAAGAGGACTGGGATCTGGTTTTGAACGTCAACCTGAAAGGGGCTTTCCTCTGCTCAAAGGCGGCAGCCAAGGTGATGATTAAACAGCGCTACGGCAAGATCATAAACATATCCTCCGTGGCGGGAGCCTACGGCAATCCGGGACAGGCAAACTACTCGGCTTCAAAAGCCGGGCTGATTGGCCTTACAAAGACCATAGCCAAGGAGCTGGCCTCCAGGGGCATCAGGTGCAACGCGGTGACGCCCGGGATTATAAAGAGCCAGATGACCGACGTTTTGCCGGAGGAACTGAAAAAGAAGTACCTTGACAATATTGCCCTGGGCGTGTTCGGGACACCTGAGGACGTGGCCGGCGTGGTAGCCTTTCTGGCTTCCCCGGATTCCGACTATGTAACCGGGCAGGTAATAGATATTGACGGAGGTTTGGTTATGTAATAATATCTTAATGTGGTATAAAGTATTTGCCAAACACTAGATTTTAAGCCTTCTTAGCGGCAAGTATTTTACATGGCAGTAAAAGCAGCGAAATTTCCGCCAGTGGAAGGAGGTGAGTTTATGGTATTCGAAAAAGTAAGGAAGATAATCGCCGACCAGCTGGGTATTGAAGAGGACGACATAACACCTGAATCTTCGTTCATAGACGATTTGGGGGCGGATTCGCTTGACATTGTTGAGCTCATAATGGCTCTTGAGGAGGAATTTGACCTGGAAATTCCAGATAGTGAAGCGGAGAAAATTAAGACAGTAGGTGATGCAGTAGAGTACATTAAAAATAACGCATAAAAAAGTCCCTACTAGAGGGACTTTTTTGATGTCAGTCATTTTTTGGCCTGGCTTAATACTTATGTTTATAATTCATGTAAACGGCTTCCGTTAATGAGGAGGTTTACGGATGAAAAGACGTGTTGTAATAACAGGTGCGGGGGTCATTTCATCTCTTGGGAACAGCCTTGAAACTTTCTGGCAATCCATAAAAGAAGGCCGCTGCGGGATAGACCATGTGACCAAGTTTGACACATCCCAATACCCCACCAAGGTTGCCGCCGAAATCAGGGATTTTGAGCCTACCGATTTTATTGACAAGAAAGAGGCCAAGAGGATGGACGTCTACACCCAGTATGCCATGGCCGCGGCAAAGATGGCGGTTCAGCAGGCGGGTTTTGACCTGGAAAAGCTGGACAGGGAAAGGGCGGGCGTCATAATCGGTTCCGGCATCGGAGGCATCAGGACCCTTGAGGAGCAGCACATGGTGATGCTTGAAAAGGGCCCCGGAAGGGTAAGTCCGTTTTTCATACCCATGATGATAGCCAACATGGCCTCGGGGCGCATAGCCATGGAATACGGCTTTATGGGTTTTAACGAGTGCGTGGTTACGGCATGCGCCACTGGGAACAACGCCATAGGGGATTCTTTTAAGGTTATCCAGAGGGGGGACGCCGACGTGGTTATAACCGGAGGGGCCGAGGCCGCCATTACTCCTCTCTCTTTCGCAGGTTTCTGCGCCCAGAAGGCCATGAGCGTCAATGAGAACCCCAAAGAGGCCTGCAGGCCTTTCGATAAAGACAGGGACGGCTTTGTAATGGGAGAAGGGGCCGGAATGCTGGTGCTGGAAGAGCTTGACCACGCCCTTAACAGGGGAGCCGACATAATAGCCGAGATAGTGGGCTACGGGTGTACCTGCGACGCCTATCACATAACGGCGCCCCATCCCGAAGGGGCAGGCGGGATCAAGTGCCTGCAGAATGCCATAAAAGACGCCGGAATAAGGCCGGAGGAGGTCGGATATATCAATGCCCACGGCACGTCCACCCCTCTTAACGATCCGGCGGAGACCAAAGTGATAAAGAAGGTCTTCGGGGAACACGCCTACAGCTTGTGCGTCAGTTCCACCAAGTCAATGACGGGACACCTTCTGGGAGCGGCCGGCGCCGTAGAGGCCATTATTACGGCAATGGCGCTGAAAGAGGGCTTTATCCCTCCCACCATTAACCTTAAAAACCCGGATCCCGATTGCGACCTTGATTACGTTCCCAACACAGGCAGGAAGCGCGACATTAAGTACGCCGTATCCAACGCCCTGGGCTTCGGCGGCCACAATTCGGCCATTGTCTTTGCCAGGTTCCCTGGGTAGAGGGAAGATTTTTTCCGTAAATATTTCAAATTTGCATAAAATAACTGGTGGTGATATTATAAGGCGGGGGTAACCTCGCCTTCAATTTTCTAAGTCCCTTTACCGGTTCATGGGGTCTTTAAAGACTGCCTGGCGGGCAAAAACATTTGGGGTTAAATGCCCGGTTGGGGTGAAATGCTTAAACGGAGGGATGCCGGTGAATGCTGACCAGCTGAAAGAAAAATTGGCCAGCCTTGAAGAAGCCATCGGGTACAGCTTTAAGGACAAAAACCTGATACTGTTGGCCCTCACCCACAGCTCCTATGCCAACGAGAACAAGCAGGAGAAATTGAAAAGCAACGAACGCCTCGAGTTTTTGGGCGACGCGGTTTTAAACGTGGTGATAAGCGAATGCATTTACAGGGATTTTGCCGACCTGGCCGAAGGGGAGATGACGAGGATAAGGTCCGACATAGTCTGCGAGCCGTCTTTGGTGAGGCAGGCCAACAGGATTGACCTGGGCGGATACCTGCTCCTGGGAAAAGGGGAAGAGCTGACCGGCGGAAGGAAGAGGCCCTCTGTGCTCTCGGACGCTTTTGAGGCCCTCATCGGCGCCATTTATATGGACGGGGGGATAGAGAAGGCAAGGGAGTTCATTTGCGAGAACATGGGCTGCCTGATTAAGGAGGCTGTGGAAGGCTCCCTCTTTGCGGACTATAAGACCCGGCTTCAGGAGCTGGTCCAAAAGAGCGGCCACAGCTTTGTCAAATATGAAATAATTGAGGAAAGGGGCCCGGACCACAGCAAGGTCTTTGTCTCCCACGTATTGGTAAACGACAAAGTGGCGGGCAGGGGCGAAGGCAGGAACAAAAAGGAGGCCGAGCAGAACGCGGCCAGGGCGGCCCTTAAGGCCTGGAAAGCTTTCGACGGTGAAAAGAGCCAAAGCTGACAAAGGGGTGTTAAGGTGTACTTAAAGAGTATAGAGATACAGGGCTTTAAATCCTTTGCGGACAAAATTCATCTGGTCTTCACTCCGGGGATAACCTCCATAGTGGGTCCCAACGGCAGCGGAAAGAGCAATATAGCCGACGCGGCCAGGTGGGTCCTGGGGGAACAGAGCGCCAAAACCTTAAGGGGAAGCAAAATGGAAGACGTGATCTTTTCCGGGACAGAACACAGGAAGCCCTATGGTTTTGCCGAGGTATCCCTCACCATTGACAATTCGGACAACACCCTTCCCGTTCCTTTCAACGAGATTACCGTTACCAGGAGGTTATTCAGGTCCGGCGAAAGTGAGTATTTAATAAACAAGGTGCCCTGCAGGCTTAAGGACATACACGAGCTGTTTGTGGATACGGGAATAGGCAGGGACGGCTATTCCATTATCGGCCAGGGAAGGGTAGACGAGATATTGAGTTCCAGGATTGAAGAGAGGAGGGCCGTTTTTGAAGAGGCCTCGGGAATAATGAAGTACAAGCTGAGAAAGGAGGAAGCCCAGCGCAAACTGGAGCTTACGAAACAAAACCTGGTCAGGATAAATGACATTATTGACACGCTGAGTTTCCAGCTGGAGCCTTTGAAGGAGCAGGCGGAAACGGCCAGGAAGTACCTGGCGTTGAGGGAAAACTTGAAGGACCTGGAGTTAAACCTTTACCTTATTAACATGGACAGGTACAGGGAAAGGCTGAAGGAGTGCGATGAGCAGCTTCAAAACGTAAGCGGGAACATAGAGCTTGAGAAAAAGAAACTGGAGGATGCCTTAAGGGAAAACGCCAGGAAGGGCGAAAGGCTCAAGTTCCTGGAAGGGAGGCTAAGCGAGTTAAACTCCGAGTGGGGGCGCATCGAGAGCTTCATCGAGAAAGCCGCCCTGGAACTGGATTTGAACACAAAGAGGATAGCAGGGCTTGAGAGTGACATTGCCAGGATTGAGTCGGAGATGGCCGAGGCGCAAAAGAGGATTGAAGGCCTGTCCCAGGAGGAAGACTCAAGGAAGAAAAGGATGGAATACTTAAAAGAGCAGCAGGAGAAGTACCTGTCAAAGCTTGAGGAAGCCGAGAGCAGGGCGGGAGAAATGATGAAATCCTTAAGCCAGGCGGAAAAAGAAATAGAGCTTATGAAGTCCTCCGCCATGGAAAAGATGGACATGCTTTCGGACAAGAAATACCAGATAAGCAGCATTAAGTCCCACATAGAGAGCCTGGAGAAAAGGTTTAACGGCATCGACCAGGAAGTGGCCCGGCTGGTGCTGGAGAAAGACCGGGAAAACATGAAAAGAGAAGATATAATCAATGAACTTGCCCGGACAGGCGAGAAATTGAGGAAGGGCAGGGCTCTCCTGAAAGAATTGGAAGAGAAGAAGGCCCTTTTGGAAAAGGAGCTTGGCGGAAAAAGGGAGAAGCAGAACAGGATTGCCGAGGAACTGCACTTTAAGCTGTCCAGGCAGCAAACCCTTAAGGAGATGGAGAAGAACCTGGAAGGCTATAACAGGAGCGTGAGGAGCGTCCTCCTCCGCTGCCGGCAGGCCCCCGAACTGGGGAAGGGCATCCACGGAGCCCTTGCCCAGCTCCTGAGGGTGGAAAAGAAGTATGACACGGCGGTGGAAATTGCCCTGGGAGCCTCCCTCCAGGATATAGTTACTGACACGGAAGAGGACGCAAAAAGGGCCATAGAGTTTTTAAAGAAGAACAGCCTGGGAAGGGCCACTTTCCTGCCCATAAGCTCGGTTAAAGGGCAGAGGATGAAAAAGGAACTGGAGGCCCGGGTTCAGAAGGCAAAAGGCTTTTGCGGCATAGCCTCCGACCTGGTGGAGTGTGACTCCCGCTACAGGGAAATAGTGAACAGCCTCTTGGGAAGGGTAGTGGTGGCGGAGGACCTGGATTCGGGAATAGACATGGCCAGGGAGTTCGGCTACGGGTTCAGGATTGTAACCCTGGAGGGGGATGTGCTGAACACTACAGGGGCAATAACCGGCGGCAGTGCGGCCAAAAGGCCGGAAGGCGGGAGCATTTTCAGCAGAAACCGCGAAATAGAGGAACTTAAAGGGGAAATTGACTCCCTCACGGCCCAGGAAGCCTCCGTCAAAAAAGAGATAGACCGGCTTTTGGCTGAACTGGAGGGCCTGGATGCGGCCATCGGTGAGGAAGAAAAGCTCCTCAGGGAAGCGGAACTGGCAAAGGTCAGCTGTGAAGGGGAACTCACCAAAAGCGACGAGGCCCTGGAGAGGATAGCGGCCAGGATTGACATGTTAAAGCAGGAGAAGGAACAGCTGGCAAAGCAGATAGACCAGACGAAAGTGGAGCTTGGCAAGTATGAGAAAGAGAGGGAGGACATCGAAAGGGACATAGAGGAAACCAGGGGGATTATTGAAAGGCAGCGGGAAAAGCACAGCGAAAAGCGGGGGGAGATGGACAGCCTCCACGAAGAGATTACCGACCTTAAGATCTCGGTTAACTCCATAAGAGAGAGCATGGACAGCATTAACGAGACCCTGGCGAGGATTGGGGAAGAGAAGTCCCTGACCCGGAAAAATTTGGGCCGGCGGCTTTCGGAGAAAGAGAAATGCCTTGAGAGGATTAAGGCCTTAAAGGCGGCCAATGAAGGCCTGGAAAAGGAAATTGAGAACCGCAAAAAGGACAAGGTGGGGAAGACCTTTGAAATAGACCGGGTAACGGAGGAGAAAAAGGTCCTGGAGGAGGAAATGGCCGCCGTGTCTTCTGGTATTGAAAGCATCAACAATACCCTGGAACTGTACCGCAGCGAGCACAACCGGATAGAGGTGAGGAAGGTAAAGCTGGAGTCGGAGATGGAGGCCATTCAAAACCGCATGTGGGATGAGTATGAAATGACTTACAGCCTGGCGGAGACCTGCAGGAAGGATATAGGTCCCCTCTCCCAGGCCCAGAGAAAGGCCGCCGAGATCCGGGAGGAGATAAAAAGCTTAGGAACCGTCAACGTCTCGGCCATAGACGACTATGTGAGGACCAGGGAGCGGCTGGATTTTATGGTTTCCCAGAGGGAAGACGTGGGGAAATCCATAGAAAAGCTCCGGGGCCTGATAAACGAGCTGACTTCGGTGATGAAGCAGCAGTTTTTGGAGCAGTTTGAACTGATTAACCGGAATTTCGGCCAGGTCTTTGCGGAGCTCTTTGACGGCGGAAAGGCGAGGATTATGCTGTCGGATGAAGAGAATGTGCTGGAAAGCGGCATAGAGATAGAGGTACAGCCCCCGGGGAAGAAACTTCAAAACATGATGCTGCTTTCCGGGGGAGAAAAGGCCCTCACCGCCATAGCGCTGCTTTTTGCCATTCTTCGCCTCAGGCCCACCCCCTTCTGCATCCTGGACGAGATTGAGGCCACCCTGGATGATGCCAACTCTTACAGGTTTGCCGAGTTTATCAGGAGTTACTCGAAAAAAACCCAGTTTATACTGGTTACCCACAAGAAGAGCACCATGGAGGTGTCTGACAACCTGTACGGCGTGACCATGCAGGAGTACGGGGTATCCAACATCTTCTCCCTGAAGGTGGGGGAAATGGCCGGGTAAGGGACAAAAGAAGCAGGTTTAAACAGGTTACGGAAATAGCGGGTGATAGGGCATGAAGCTGTTTGAAAAATTAAAGCAGGGTCTTAAAAAAACAAGGAGCGGCATAACCGAAAGGATAGACCGGGTGCTGGCCGGCTTTACAAAGCTTGACGAAGACCTCTTCGAGGAACTGGAAGAGATCCTGATAACTTCCGATATGGGGGTTGACACCACTGAAAAGGTAATCAGCGAAATAAGGCAGAAGGCGAAACAGGACCCCGGCATGGACGGGGCAAGGCTAAGGGGGCTCTTAAGACAGACCCTCCTTGACATAATGAAAGAAGGGGACCCGGAGCTTCACCTTGACACGGCCCCTTCGGCCATATTGGTGGTGGGAGTAAACGGCGTGGGGAAAACCACTACCATAGGCAAAATGGCCCACATGTTGAAAGAGGAAGGGAAAAAGGTTCTTTTGGCCGCCGGGGACACCTTCAGGGCGGCGGCAATAGACCAGCTGGCGATCTGGGCCGAAAGAACGGGAATTGACATAATACGCCATTCGGAAAACTCCGACCCCGCCGCCGTGTTGTTTGACGCCGTTCAGGCTGCCAAAGCCCGGAAGGCGGACGTCCTGATATGCGATACGGCGGGCCGGCTCCACACGAAAAAAAACCTGATGGAAGAGTTAAAAAAGATGTACAGGGTTTTGGAGAGGGAACTCCCCGGAGGCTCAAAGGAGGTCCTGCTGGTGCTTGACGCCGTGACCGGGCAGAACGCCCTTTCACAGGCCAGGATGTTCAGCGAGGCGGTGCCCCTGACGGGGATCGTCCTCACCAAGCTGGACGGCACAGCCAAGGGGGGCATGGTTGTGGCAATAAAGTCCAACCTGGGGATACCCGTCAAGCTGGTGGGAGTGGGAGAGAAAATTGACGACCTGCAAAGGTTTGACCCTGAAGAATTCATAAGCGCTCTGTTTGATTAAGTCTTACTCTGATGGAGGTGAGGGCTTTGGTCTACGACTATTACGGCCGGTTGAGTAAAAAGCAGTTTAAAAAGCGCATTATTCCCATTGCCCTTTTGGCTGCCGTCCTGGCTGCGGCTGCCGCGGCGGCGGGCATATACCTGGAAGGGATCCAGCTTGCTGAGATAGGCGGCCTGCAGGGGATTTACTATAAGAACCTGGTTTACAAATCCCTGTTCGGCGCCGGGGTTTTTGTCCTGGTTTTCACGGTGGTCTGGGCCACAAACCTTTTAATTGGGAGAAACTTAAGGCTCTACATGAGGAGCGAAAACCTGCCGGTCATACGGCTTCCCAACCTGTCTCTCGCCCTGGGCGCCGCTATTGCCCTGGCAGTTCTCACCAGGAATTTCTTTTACGCCAAGGCGCTTAACTTCATTCACTGGGAGAGCTTTGGAGAAAAAGACCCCATATTTTTTAAAGACATAGGCTACTATGTCTTCAGAAGGCCCTTTTTAACGTCCTTGTACGGCTTCATGTCAGTCTTCTGCCTGGGGGTCATTGTCTACACCCTTATATACTACGCCGCAGCCCTCTCGGCCGCCGGAGCAGCTAAAATATCCCTGAAGGACGAAAAGATGAGGGGGATAAGCCTTCACATCCTGGCTTATGCCCTGGGCTTCTTTGTCATAAAAGCCCTGTCCTACAGGCTGACCATGGAAGGAATGCTTTTTGACGGCTTTTTTAATGTGAAGGGAGCCGGCTACGTCAAGGTCAACCTGTGGCTGAACTACTATAGGGTTATGCCCTTCCTGCTTCTGGCGGCGGCGCTTTTGGCCTTTTTCTTCGCCTGGAAGAAAAAACCGGTAAAGGCGCTGGTTACCATGGCCGTAGTCCCTGCCTTCTGGCTGGTGTTTCTCATATTCACCCAGGTGTTTCAATACTCGGTCATAAAACCCAACGAGTTTATCTATGAAAAAGAGTACCTTAAATACAACGTGGAGGCCACGAGAAAGGCATATAACCTGGACAAGGTGCGCCAGTATGTCTTCCCGGACATTGAACCCCTGACCCCGGAGATCCTTGAGCGGAACAGGGACACCATTGACAACATCCGGGTCATCGACTACAGGGCCACCCTTGAAAGCGACACCCAGCTTCAGAGCAACACCAACTTCTACACCTTCTATGACGGCGATATAGTGAATTACATGGTAAACGGAAAAGAAACCCCTGTCTTCATAGCCGCCAGGGAGGTGGACCAGGAAAACCTGCCGGAGAAGTCCTATACCAACCGGATGTTCAGATACACCCACGGCTACGGCATCGTAATGAACCCCATAAACCGCTTTACCAGCGAGGGTCAGGCCGATTTTATCCTAAGCGGCATTGAGCTCATGTCCGAGTCTCCCAACATCAGGGTTACGGAGCCAAGGATATACTACGGAGAGCTCACCCGCAGCTATGTCATCGTCAACCCCGGAGGGAAGGGCAAGCTCAAAGAGATTGACGGGGACGGGCACAGTGAAACCAGCTATTACGGCAGCGGAGGGATAAGGCTTGACCCGTTGAAGCGGCTGCTTTTCGCCCTGAAACTGGGGGATATCAACATGCTCATCTCAGGGAATGTTTCCTCCGGCTCACGCCTGCTTATCAACAGGGACATTGTAAGCAGGGCTCAAAGGGCCGTGCCCTTTCTGGCCATTGACAAAGACCCGTACATTGTCCTTACCGATGACGGCAGGCTTCTCTGGGTGCTTGACGCCTATACCCTGACCGGCTATTACCCGTATTCCCAGACAGCTGCCAGGTACGGGGACTTTAACTATATCAGGAACTCGGTGAAGGTCATAATAGACGCATATAACGGCACTGCCGAATACTATGTCATAGACAAAGACGACCCCATTATCCGCACCTACAGCAAGATTTACCCGGGGGTTTTCAAGTTCCGGGATCTGCCTGAAGACATAAAAAAGCACATGAGGTATCCGGAGCTTCTCTGCATTATACAGAGCGACATGCTAAGGAGATACCATATCAACCCCAACACCGGGGATGAAGCCGCCGACGAGCGAAAAATTTCGGCTTTTTACGGGAACCAGGACCTCTGGGATATCGCCGCCGTTCCCTCCATGGATGACAGCGGAGAGGTGGAGGTGGAATCGTACTACGTCATGATTAAGCTTCCCGGCGGCATCGGCCAAAGGGCAGAG
>JAKOSZ010000022.1 GCA_029776555.1 Bacillota bacterium
GACGGGCAGACCGTCCGGCCTGTAAAGCTCATAGGCCTTTTCAACACCCTTTATTATTAACTCACTGTTTTTAAAGAACTCTTCCACGTTCACGCCCACCAGGCTTGCCCCATGGCACCCTACGAAGGGGACCCAGGGAATTCTTTCTACCTCCTGGTTTAACAGGGCTTTTATGACCAGTTCTTTTGAAATCATAGAAACACTCCCTGTTCAATGATTTGATACTTGTCTTTGGAAACTTTCCCTATGAGCTTTAGAAGGTTTTTACCTCTTTCAAATTTTCGGCGGTGTTTTGTTCCGCCCCATTAAATATTAGAAAATCCGGGGCATAATTTATATGACTGAATCATTAATTATTGTAATTTCTTTTTTAGTTTCACTTAAACGCAGCTTGCAATTATTGACTTTTGGGACACCCTTTCATAAGATTAGATTAAATGCAATTTATTTGCATTACCGAGGTGAATGACTTGACAATATCAATAAAAAAGGCTTTGAGCCTTCTCCTGTTTTTCTTCCTGCTCCTTGCGGGATGCAGGCCCGGCGACGCCCCGCAGCTTAAAAAACCGGTGGTGGCGGTTTCCATCGTGCCTGTGGCGTCCTTTGTCAAAGAAGTGGCAGGAGACCTGGTAGACGTAGTTACCGTGATTCCTGCCGGCAGAAGCCCTGAGACCTACTCCCCTTCGCCCCAGGAGCTTGAAAAACTCAGCCGTTCCTCGGTCTATTTTACAATCAGGATGCCCGCTGAAGAAGCCTATATACTTCCGAGGCTTAAAGAAATAAACCGGAATGTTAAAACCGTCAACATGGCTGCCGAAGTAGCCAAAATCTATCCCGACAGGGAATTTGCTCCCTCGGCGAGGGACCCCCACATCTGGCTCTCTCCCAGGAGGGCGGCAGTAATGGTGGAAATAATTTCAAGGGAACTCTGCGCGCTGGATGAGGGCAACAGCCGCATATACAGGGAAAACGCCTCAAAATATATTGATAAGCTTAAGGACCTGGAAGGGGAAATAAAGAGGCTTTTCTCCGGGAAAAGCAACAGGACCTTTATAATCTACCACCCCTCCCTTGGCTACTTCGCGGATGACTATGGCCTTACAATGCTATCCGTCGAAGAGGAGGGAAGAGAGGCGTCGCCCAGGGACCTTGAGAGGATCGTGGATACCGCAAGAGAAAAAGGCATAAAGACAGTGTTTTACCAGCAGGAGAACGACAGCAGGCAGTCCAAAGTGCTGGCGTCGGAAATCGGCGGAGAGGCCAGGGCAGTGGCCCCCCTGGCTCCGGATTACATTGAAAACATGAGAAAGATGGCTTTGGCAATAGCCGAAGCTCTGTAAAAGGTGCTTGTCATGGGATATGCCATAGAGATAAAAAACTTAAGCGTCTATTACAACAGTATATGCGCCCTGTCCAACATTAACCTGACGGTGGACGAGGGCGGATTCCTTGCGGTAATCGGCCCCAACGGCGGGGGCAAGAGCACCCTCCTGAAAACCGTCCTGGGATACGTCAGGCCCCAGGAGGGCCAGGTGGTGGTATTCGGCAAAAAACCTGAGGGATTTGATATGCCTGTGGGCTATGTCCCCCAGTCTTACAGCTTTGACAGGCAGTTCCCCATAAGGGTCCTGGACGTGGTTTTAACCGGAAGGTTAGGAAAAAGCTCCTTTAAGCCCTTTTTCCGCTACGGGAAAAAAGACCTGGAGCTGGCCCTAAACCTCCTGGAAGTCCTGGGCATCGGCCGGCTGAAAGACAGGCAGATGGGCCAGTTGTCGGGCGGGCAAATCCAGAAGGTCCTTATCGCCAGGGCCCTGGCGGTGGAACCCAGGATACTGCTGCTGGATGAGCCCACCGCCAACGTGGACGGAGAGTCCAAGTCCCAGATTTTTAAGTTTCTAAAGGAAATCAACAGCAGGGTAACCGTCGTCCTGGTAACCCATGACATAGAGCTGGTGTACCCCTACGTTAAAAGCGTGGCATACTTAAACCGGGAGCTTTATTACTGCGGGAAGCCCGAATTAAAGGACATTGCGGTGCAGCCCTTTAAGCCCTGCGGTGAGCCGGACCCTGGCGGTCCCTCATCACCGACTTTTGAAAACCATGGATGGTGATCCTATGCTGAAAGCCCTTTTCCAGTATACTTTCCTGCAGAACGCCTTCGCCTGTTCCATTCTGATTAGTATCGCCTGCGGCATTATCGGCACGGTGATAATATTAAAGAGGCTGGTAATGCTAAGCGGCGGCATTGCCCACACGGCGTTTGGGGGAGTGGGCATCGGATATTTTCTCGGCATTGAGCCCATAATAGGCGCCCTGGCCTTTTCAGTGGCAGCCGCCTTTGGAATAGGAGCCATAAGCAGGAAGTCGGGGCAAAGCGCCGAAATAGCCACGGGAATTTTCTGGTCCGCAGGCATGGCCTTA
>JAKOSZ010000023.1 GCA_029776555.1 Bacillota bacterium
CCAAGACCAACGACGTGGCCGGCGACGGTACCACAACCGCAGTGCTCCTTGCCCAGTCCATAATCAGGGAAGGGCTTAAGAATGTGGCTGCGGGAGCCAATCCGATGATACTTAAGAAAGGCATTGCCAAAGCGGTAGAGGCGGCTGTGGAAGGAATAAAGGAAATCAGCCAGAAAGTAAAGGGCAAGGATGACATTGCCAGGGTAGCTTCCATCTCCGCCAATGACGAAGTCATTGGAAACCTCATAGCCGACGCCATGGAGAAGGTCACCAATGACGGTGTAATCACCGTTGAAGAGGCAAAGACCATGGGCACCAGCCTGGAAGTCGTGGAAGGAATGCAGTTTGACAGGGGATATGTATCTCCCTACATGGTCACCGATGCTGAGAAGATGGAAGCTGTTTTGGACGATCCTTTCATCCTGATTACCGATAAGAAGCTCAGCAATGTCCAGGACATACTTCCTCTGCTGGAACAGATCGTACAGCAGGGCAGGAAGCTTGTAATAATAGCTGAAGACGTCGAAGGGGAAGCCCTTGCCACCCTGATAGTCAACAAGCTCAGAGGCACATTCCAGTGCGTGGCTGTAAAGGCCCCCGGCTTTGGCGACAGGAGAAAGGAAATGCTGCGCGACATAGCCATCCTTACCGGCGGAGAGGTTATTTCCGAAGAGCTTGGGCTTACTCTTAAGGATGTCAGTATCAACCAGCTCGGCAGGGCAAGACAGGTGAAGGTGGAGAAAGAGAACACCATAATCGTGGACGGCGCCGGGGATCCCAGGGAGATTAAGAATAGAATAGCCTCTATTAAAGCCCAGATTGAAGAGACCACTTCCGAGTTTGACAAAGAGAAGCTGCAGGAGAGACTGGCCAAGCTTTCTGGCGGAGTGGCCGTTATCCAGGTAGGCGCTGCCACTGAAACGGAAATGAAGGAAAAGAAACTCAGGATAGAGGATGCCCTTGCGGCTACAAAAGCTGCGGTGGAGGAAGGAATCGTACCCGGCGGAGGTACCGCCTACATCAACGTAATACCGAAAGTGGCCAAGGTTCTTGAGCAGGCTTCCGGCGACGAGAGGACCGGCGTGCAGATAATCTTAAAGGCACTGGAAGAGCCCATCAGGCAGATAGCCGCCAATGCAGGGGTTGAAGGTTCTGTTATAGTGGAAAGGGTAAAGAATTCCAAGTCCGGAATAGGCTTTGACGCCTTGAGTGAGCAGTTTGTAGACATGATTGAAAAGGGAATAGTAGACCCGGCAAAGGTGACCAGGACAGCTCTGCAAAACGCCGCTTCGGTAGCGTCCATGCTCCTTACCACCGAAAGCGTTGTCGCCGACAAGCCCGAAAAAGAGCCGGCTGTCCCCAATCCCGGCGGAATGGGCGGAATGTACTGATAAAGACAACTCAACTGTTAGAAGAAGAAAAGACCTGCGCTATGAAAGCAGGTCTTTTTTTTGGAAATCCCGGCATAAACACTTATTGTTGAAATGGACGATGCAACAGGCCAATTGGCAATTTCACTCGGATTTTTCCTGTTGAGGACAGGGGGGCTATGTGTTAGAATTAACTTGCGGAACAGCTCGGTAAATCCTGTTGACAAAAGGAAATAAGCCTTCTAAGCGTTTACTTTATGTTATATATGCTTGAAGAAGCTCCGGGAAAGGGGGGCCGGAATGGATATTTTTTTTGAGAAGCTCATTGCAAGAAAGAAGACCATTGAGGACTACATGTATATAGCCGGCATATTTTTCTCTGCCATCGTAGCCTTTTTTGCGGTCCCGTATATACCCATTGCCAACAGGCTTTGGCTGGCGGCTTACGCGGGAATTATTTACGGCGCTTATTACCTGATAACGTCCAGGAACATTGAATACGAATATATCGTTACCAACAGCGATTTTGACATTGACATGATTATTGCGAAGAGAAAGAGGAAGAGGATTTTCAGCGCAAACTGCAAGGACTTTGAAAGAGTGGACAGACTGGACGTAGATAAGCTTGTGAGGTTTAAAAGTGAAGGAAGGAACTTTATACACGCTTACGGCTCTTTACGTTCCCCGGATTTGTTCTATGCGGCCCTGAACTATAACGGGCTGAAGACGGTGGTCATATTTGAGCCGGATGAGAGGATTTTAGACGCCTTTAAGACCTATATACCCACAAAGGTTTCCAGCTAGATAAAGTCTTTTTAGATTAGCCGAAAATGTGCGCGATTCTTACTGCTGCGCTGGTGTCAGGCGGTTAAATTGTCCGGCGGAAGTTTGCTTTTAAGCAGGTTGGGCTTATAAAAAGGGGCACATCTGACCTTGGAATAATCCGCTCCTTGAATATCATAAAGGTAAATAACAGCAATTTCAACGGCAAAAAGAGATATGGGGTAAAACGGCAGGTGATAGAACTGCGGCTAATTTGTCATATTTCAAGCCCAAAGGTTAAGGCGCCTGTTCGGTGTACATAAATTTTTATGGAGGTAAAACAAAGTGAAAAAAGCCCTTGCTGTAATAGCCGTAATTCTTATCCTCGCACTTGCTGCCGGTACTTACTACTATTTCTTTATTCCCAATAATAAGGTTGTCAGGATGTTTGACCCGTCCAAAACAAACCTGGTGGTGGAAGGGGACGTCATAAAATCGAAAGACGGTCCC
>JAKOSZ010000280.1 GCA_029776555.1 Bacillota bacterium
AGAAGCTAAGGGAGCTGGCCGACAGGATAATTGAACAGGGAAAACTCCTGGGGGAAAAGGTTGATATTAAGGAGCTCAGGACCTACAAAAAGCTGGTGAGCGACTTTTTAAAGGAGGCCGTGGGCAGCTTCAGCAGGTTCTGCAAGGAAAACTACCTGGACCGGCGGGGCAGGTACAGGGTGTACTCGATAGTAAAAAAGATTAACGCCGAGCTGGAGGAGCTCACCCAGGAAGTTTTAAAGGTCGAAAAGAACAACATTGCCGTGTTAAAAAAGCTGGATGACATCCGGGGCCTGATACTGGATCTCCTCCTGTGACCTTTGCTCTATGGTTTTATGTTCTGCTGACGGCAGGGAGATGGGAGGTGGAGCTTTGACTTTCGACCAGATCGTGGGGCAGGACCATATAAAGGAAGCCCTGGTCACTGCCATGGAGAAGGGAAAAGTGTCCCACGCTTACCTTTTTACAGGGCCTGAAGGGATTGGGAAAAGGTCGCTGGCGAGAGCGTTTGCCGGCATTCTTTTATGTAGGGACGGAAAGTCAGGTATGCCCTGCGGGGTGTGCAGGCCGTGTGTAACATTGGCCCAGGGCACATGCCCCGATTACCGGGAGATAAACCCCTCCCGGCAGGAGAGCATAGGCATTGACGAGGTCAGGGAGCTGCAGGCTGACATCATTGTGAGGCCATTATACTCCATGAGGAAAGTGTACCTTATTGCCGATGGGGACAGGATGACGCCCCAGGCTCAGAACTGCCTCCTGAAAGTGCTGGAGGAACCCCCTTCCTATGCCGTAATCATAATCACATCTTCCAATCCGGAAGCCCTCCTTGAGACGGTGCGTTCCAGGGTGTTAAGGTATGGCCTTAAGAGAAACACGGAGGAAGAACTCCGCTCGTTTCTTGAAAAAAGGCTGGGGAAGGCCAGAGGGGATATAGATTTCATAGCCTCCTGCGCCGACGGCCTGACAGGAAAGGCTTTGGCCCTTGCGGAGTCTTCAAAACTCCACTCTTTGAGAGACATGGTGTTTGACTTGCTTGCAAGGCTCCCCAGGGCGGATGTAAAGGAGATGCTGGACATACAGAGCTTTTTTGAGGACAGCAAAGGCGATATAAGCACCGTTTTGGACATAATGTCCCTGTTTTACCGAGACGTGCTGGTGGTAAAAAATGCCAGCGGCGCTAAAAGGTTGATAAACGCGGATAAAAAAGATATTATACTAGGTGCGGCAACCTTTTTGAGTACATCAAAGCTCATAGACAACATTGAGACGATAGAGCGGGCAAGGCAGCAGCTTAAAGCCAATGCCGGCTACCAGCTGGTTGTTGATTTAATGCTTATGAAAATTCGGGAGGAATAATCATAGATGGCAACAGTAGTAGGAGTGAGGTTTAGAAAAGCGGGCAAGGTATACTATTTTGACCCCGGAGAGCTGGAAATAAAGGCAGGGGACAGCGTAATCGTCGAGACCGTAAGGGGAGTAGAGTTCGGCACGGTAGTGCTGTCCAAAAAGGAGGTCCCGGAAGAGGAAATTGTGACGCCCCTTAAAAAGGTGATAAGGGTTGCCACGGATGAGGATAGGCAGCATGCCCGGGAGAACAGGAAAAAGGAAAAGGAAGCCTTTAAAATATGCCTCCAGAAAATAGAGGAACACAAGCTGGCCATGAAACTGGTGGATGTGGAATACACCTTTGACAACAACAAGATCCTCTTTTATTTCACCGCCGACGGCCGGGTTGATTTCAGGGAACTGGTCAAGGACCTTGCCGTAGTCTTTAAGACCAGGATTGAGTTAAGGCAGATCGGGGTAAGGGACGAGGCAAAGATGGTAGGGGGAGTAGGGGTTTGCGGCAGGCCTTTGTGCTGCAACTGCTTTTTGGACGAGTTCCAGCCCGTGTCCATAAAGATGGCGAAAGAGCAGGGGCTGTCCTTGAACCCTTCAAAGATTTCCGGAACCTGCGGCAGGCTGATGTGCTGCCTTAAGTATGAGCAGGAGATTTACGAAGAGCTTATTGCCAGAACCCCCAAAAGCGGGGCCGTTGTGGAAACTCCCGACGGCCAGGGGGTTGTGATGGAAGTAAGCCTTTTAAAGCAGGTTGTCAAGGTCAAGCTTGACAAGGAGAATGAGACCGACCTTAAGATATACAACGTAAGCGACGTCCGGGTTATAAAGGATGTGTCCCAGAGCGAGGACAACAACGAAGTCAATATCGAAGAGTTGAAACAGCTGGAAGATTGATATTTTGTAAACAAAAACTGTTTCCATAAGAACTTTTTATGATAAGATAGAGAGTTAGACGGACCATGGAGTATTTCTCCGATGGTTAAAGATGCCGCTTTGAGGCGAGTCTTCTCAGGAGGTGTTTTTTTTTGGCATACCAGATTACCGATGCCTGCATAAGTTGTGGTGCTTGCGAGTCCGAGTGCCCCGTATCCTGCATTTCACAGGG
>JAKOSZ010000281.1 GCA_029776555.1 Bacillota bacterium
ACGCTGCCCGGAATATTCTGAAGAGAGCACTGGCTCTGGAAGCGGCCTAAATGCTTCCCTACCGTGGGGACCACGGATAGTTACGCCTGTGGAGCTGGTCCGTTAGGGCCACTGTGAAGCAGGAAGCCCCTTCCGTAAGGAAGGGGTAGTTCACTTCTACATGAAGGGAGGGAAAGAGATGAGCCAAACCTGTAACCTGTCCCGGGTGTCAAGGCAGTACCCGTGCCCAATTTGCGGCAAAACTGACTGGTGTGCGTACAACCAGAAAATTGCCATCTGTATGCGCATCCAGAGCCCCTATCCCACCAAAAACGGGGGCTGGAAGCATTACTTAAACGGCAATTATGAAGTTCCACCACAAACGCACACCCCAGCTCGAAATGCACGGAGTAACGACGTTACTTTACACTACGTTTACAAGGAGCTGCTCGCTATCCTCCCTCTAAAAGAGAGCCACCGCCAACACCTTCTGGCGAGGGGCATGACGCCGCAGGAAATCGAAGCAGGTATGTACCGCTCACTCCCTACTTATGGACGCTCTGAGATCATTGATAGGCTTGTCGCCAGAACTGAAACGGACGTCTTATTAGGCGTCCCCGGCTTTGGATACAAAAACGGCCGCTTAATTATGACCGGTCCGCCGGGACTGATAATACCCGTTATATCCCCGAACGGCCTGATCGTCTCCCTCCTGATCAGGCCAGATAGGCAGAAGGAGGGGAGGAAATATGTATTGCTGTCCTCCCGGTGGTTGGAATACGGCTCTTCCCCTGGGGCCAGGCTGCACCTGGCCCGTCCGGCAAAGATTATGTCGGATAATATCACCTGGATTACGGAAGGGCCGCTTAAGGCAAATATTTCGGCCTGGAGGCTTCAGGCTAAGGTTCTGGCTGTACCGGGAGTATCCAATTGGAGGTCAGTTCTTTCCCTTGCTCTACCCCCAAAAATCGTCATAGCCTACGATGCAGCAGACTATGAAAAAAACTATCATGTCCGGCACCATGCTAGGGCCCTGGCCAACAGCCTAATAGACAGAGGCTATAAAGTTTACGCTGCTCTGTGGCAAAAGGCCAAGGGACTAGACGACGCTCTCGTTGAGGGAAGAAGTATAAAAGTTTTGTCAGTATACCGAGAAGGAGGCAGAAAAGAATGCTCCATTGCATAACACCAGACAGCTTTAACTTGACATCACAAGAGGAAGAAAAAATGGTTGCAAAATATACTTTCCTGCGCTGGATGTTGCAGAAACATATACTCTCTACCAAGGACCACCCACTTGAACCAATCGAGCAAGCGGAAAGGACCATCTGGGCGGGATGTTTTAAGGCAGCACAAGGGGAAGGGTTTGATATTGATCGTGCCGCCAGCTGTAACAGCAAAAACAGGTTAAACTGTATCAACTGTCCGTTTGCAAATTAAACTTTATCCTATGGGGAAAGGAGGGTTAAAGGGGCGGCGGTAACATACTGATGCGTCGCTCCCCGTCGCTTATGGCCACCAATTTATCTACGAGCTCCCAAATTCCTTGGGAGACAGTTTTTGTCGGAAATGATCCCTGGGGACGGCCCGTTATGGCCGTCTATATTTTAGGTTCATTTGCCGGTTACCGCCGCTTTCGCCGGCCAAGACCAAGCCGACGGGAGCGACGGGAAAGGAGGTTACAGTAGCTGTTCACTTGTGCCACTGCTCTACGGCAGTGGCACATATTTACATACCAATGCTATTTCCATGCTGGGACAACAGGGATAAGTTTCGCTGTTGCGCCAGGATGGCAATAGATGAGCGAGACGCCAAGCTCCCGCTCTATAGTTGAGGGCATTGAGTCCCTCAATGCAAAACAGAGGACATGAGCTCCTCAAAAAACATAAAGAAGGAGGTTTATAAAAATGACTTTTCTTTACTGTTACTCAATGGTCATGATGATAAAACCTCAGCAAAAAGCATATTCCCGGGGCTTTTTGAGACACGCCGCAGGGGAATGCCCCCTGCGGCGCCAGATCCCCTGGTAGTCTAGGGAAAATATAACCACACAACGCTTATGGGGAACCGAGGAAACAAGTACCCGGTTCTTTGCTAATTACTGCCCTGGTGGGGAACAGCACACAGCGCCCCACCGGGGGGCGTTGTGTTGCCCTCCACCGGAAGAAGAAGGGAGGGACAAAGAAAAAACCCCGGAAAACCTCTGCCAAGTGGAGCTGGGGTATGGGCTGAACTACTCCATCGAAGACGGCCAACTCGTAGAAAATAAAAACCCGGAGGAGGGGTAAAATGAGCCATTTTACAAAGACTGAACTCCCTATCCAGCTAAAGGACGCGGCAATGATAAAAAAAGCAGCCCAAAAGTTGGGCTGTGAAGTTTTGGAAAACGCCGAAGCCCGCGGCTGGAGAGGCCAAACGCATTTTGGGGAAATTGTACTGCGCCACAAAAACTCGCCTTATGATGTGGCGCTAATCAAAAACAAAAAAACAGGGGCCTATGAGCCCATTGCCGATCTATACGGCGGCCATATCGAAAACATTTTCGGCACCTCGGAACACCCTTATGGGAAGCTCATTGCCCGGTATGGTGCCGAAAAAACAAAGAAGCTGGCCCAGGTTTTAGGGTATGCGGTTACCGAGACCGTAGACCCTAAAACAGGGACAATAACCCACAAGGTGGTGATACAGTGAGGGAAATAATAATCAAATATCACCCTGACGGGTCCGTAGATGTTGAAGCTGAGGGCTTTGTCGGGGGAGAATGTCTCCAGGCCACGGCCCCCTTTGAAAAGGCCCTAGGCATTGAAAACCCCAAGCGGAAGATGAAACAGGAAGGGGGCAGCTCCGTTGCCGCAAGAACTGCAAATCAAATTCACCAGTAGCGGCCAAGTTGAAACCCCCTGGTGGACACCCGAACTGGCCACCCTCCTCTGTAACATTTGTGGCAGGGGAGGTGGCTGGCCCGAATTCGGTCCCATCACCCTGGAGGAGGCCATGGCGTATATAAGCGGCCAAAAGGAAACAAAGTGGGGTGCCTGCTTCTACTGTCAAGTCAGGCACCCTTATTGTGGCTAACCAAAAGGAGGCCACCATACTCTAAACAAAAAGCAGCCCCCTGCTCCATGCAGGGGGCCAAAGGAGGTGGTTGTGTGGGTTGGACCGTAACCCACAAGCCAAAAGGTCAAACCCTAAAGGAGTTCTTTACAGAAGAATTCGGAGAAGGGGTGCTTGACGTGGCCCAGGTAGGCTTCACCGAAGCCTATGTTGCATACAAATGCAGAGATGGTAGAGTAATCGCCATCGCCTGTCACATAAGGTACTACAATGCCCCTTATTTCAACTTCGGATATAAAGATGTATCCGAAGATATGGGGCCCTATATCTGTAATTGCCCGGAACGAATACTCAAACAGCTTTCCCCCACTGACAATAACTGGGCTAAAGAGTGGCGGAAAAGGTGCTGGGAAGGTATAAGAAGGAAAAAGAAATCATCCCTCATCAGGGATGGTGACTTCATCAAATTCAGAGAGCCTATATCGTTCCAGGGCGAAGAGACATTAAACCTTTTCAAGGTTGAAAAAAGCGGACGGCGGGTTCTTTTCAAAAGAGCATACTATTCCCTTTCACTCGACGATTTATTGGTCTACGATCTTTGTTATTACCGAATTACAAAATGGCAAATGAGAGAGTATGAAATTTTATCTGAAGATGAAGCAAAGAAAGTAGCCAAAAGAGAAGCAGAAGAAATATCCCGCCAATATAAACCAGCCTAGACCACTTATATCCCTTATCCTGGCCGGCGCAGGAAAAATAAACAGCCCCCTGCCCGGCACGGGGGGCTATAGGAGGCATATCATGATATGCAAAGCTGGTTATTAGAAATGGCAACAAAATGGCAGGCATCCATCGCGCACGTTTTTATACTGTACCAAAACGTGCGTGACGTGGTGGACTGCCAAAACACAACTGTCGAAAACCACCTGCTGTCTGCCCATTTCTTCGGGGGGCGGGACATCATAATAAAGTATGACCGCTCGGCAGGGATCCGCTTCCCCTTGGGCCCTACCCACGAGGCAGAGGCCCGAAAACTTTGGGAACTGGATGAGGACATGCCCCTCCCCAGGGATCCTGCTACAGCCCTATCCCTGTTGGAAAAGCTGCTTCGTGCCAGCAAACAGCAGGGAGAAGCACGTGTACCCCGCTGTGCCCTTCTGATTGATTATGCCGAAACAATCTGGCCAGCAGGGGACTTATCCTCCATGTCACCGGAAGACAGGACGGCCTTGACGACCATCCTGCGTTGGACAAGGGACCCGGAGCTCGTTGCCCTCGGGACCCCCATCGTCCTTCTGGTAGAACACATTGAGGACCTACACGAAGCCATCAGAGCCGCTCAAGTGGAGGCTATAAGGGTGCCTCTACCCTCCTATGAGGAACGGCTTGAGTACATTGACCAGCTAAACCGGCAATATGCGGAGACAGTTGTCATAGAAGCTGCACCGGAAGAAGTCGCCCGCCTTACAGCAACACTAAGGCGGATTAACATTGAGGACATCTATCTCCGGTGTGAAGTATCCGGCCAGCCCTTAACAGCCCAGGCCGTTAAAGAAAGGAAGAACGAAATAGTCGCACAAGAATATGCGGAAATCATCGAAATAAATGACCCGGAACACGGCCTGGACAACGTCGGAGGAATGGACCATGTTAAAGAATTCTTCCGGCGTAATGTCATCGAACCGATCAAGCGGGGCAACTACCGTCGGGTGCCTATGGGGGTTTTGCTCTGCGGCCCCTCGGGCACCGGCAAGACCCTGCTGGCCCAGTGTGCGGCCAAGGACGCCGGGTTGAATTCAGTTAATCTCAACCTGGCAAAAATATCCGACAAGTGGGTCGGATCGTCGGAGAGGAACTTAGAGAAAGCCCTCAACTGTATCCGGAGCCTGGCTCCG
>JAKOSZ010000024.1 GCA_029776555.1 Bacillota bacterium
ACAAGGCAGACAGCAGGTATACACTGGTGGTGGTTACGGCCAAAAGGGCGCGGCAGCTTACCGAGGGAGCAAAAAGGCTTGTGGATATAAGTTCGGATAAACCTGTCACAATAGCCATCCATGAAATAAACGATGACAAGATAAGCTATAAGAGGACAAAGACCAGCGTTAAATAGCTTTAACTCTGGCGCTGGCAGGTACGGTGGTCCTCAGGGCACCGCCGAAGATGGGGTTGAGCTTTCTAAAATGCACACAGGACACTGGTCCATGAGAAACGGGGCGTCAGGTGTAGTTCGCTGACAGGAGGTTGACAGATGCTTAAGGGAAAGTGCGTTGTCGTAGGAGTGTGCGGTGGCATAGCCGCATACAAGGTTGTGGAAGTGGTAAGCAGGTTAAGAAAACTGAATGCGGAAGTGGATGTGATAATGACGGGAAACGCCGCAAAGTTTGTGGCCCCTTTGACTTTTCAAACCATTTCCCGCAATCCCGTGGTAACGGATATGTTTGCGGAGCCCAGGGAGTGGGACATTAAGCACGTGTCCCTGGCAAAGAAAGCCGATCTGATACTGGTGGCTCCGGCAACGGCCAATATTATCGGAAAGGTGGCCGGCGGGATTGCCGACGACATGCTGTCCACTACCATTGTGGCCTGTAAGTCCCCGGTGCTGTTCGTGCCCGCCATGAACCACAACATGTATGAAAATCCTGTGGTGCAGGGCAACATAAACAGGTTGAAAAGCCTGGGCTACAGGTTTATAGAGCCGGATACGGGGGCCATGGCCGAAGGAACTGTTGGGAAAGGGCGCTTGCCTGAGCCTTCGGCAATAGTGGACGCCGTAATTGGCATCCTGTTGCCCGGGAGGGATTTTGAAGGGGTGGGAGTCCTGGTTACGGCCGGGCCCACGAGGGAGGCCATTGACCCGGTCAGGTTCATATCAAACCGGTCGTCGGGCAAAATGGGTTTTGCCATTGCGGAGGCGGCAGCCCAAAGGGGCGCCCGGGTGAAGCTTATCTCAGGTCCGGTTAACCTGCCCGCACCCCAGGGCGTCAGCGTTACATACGTAACAACGGCCAACGAGATGTACAGCGAGGTCATGCGCCAGTACCAGGACTGCAAGGTCCTGATCATGAATGCGGCGGTTGCCGATTACAGGGTTGAAAAGCAGGCCGAAAATAAACTTAAGAAAAAGGGCGGGGAGCTGCTTTTAAAGCTTATCCAAAACCCCGACATAGCAAAGGAACTGGGAGCGGTAAAAGGGGACAGGATCCTTGTGGGAAGCTGCGCCGAGACCGATGACCTGATTTCCAACGCCAGGGAAAAGATTAAAGCTAAAAACCTGGACCTTATAGTGGCAAATGATATCACAAGGGAAGGCGCCGGCTTCGAGGTGGACACCAACATCGTATCCCTTGTGTTTAGGGACGGAAGGGTAAAGGAACTCCCCCTTATGAGCAAAAAAGAGGCGGCCCACCGGATTCTGGACGAAATAGCAAGTTTACTGTAAAATAGTTGCGGCAAGAGACCCAGCTGACGTAGAGGAGGAATAGAATGGCAGTGGAAAAAACGATGGAGAAAATAGTGGCTCTGGCAAAAAACAGGGGTTTTGTTTACCCGGGTTCGGAGATATACGGAGGATTGGCCAATGCCTGGGACTATGGTCCTCTTGGCGCAGAGCTTAAAAGCAATGTTAAGAAGGCATGGTGGAAGAAGTTCATCCAGGAGAACCCCTATAATGTGGGAATTGACTGCGCGATCCTGATGAACCCCCAGGTTTGGGTGGCGTCGGGCCACGTAGAGGGCTTTACCGACCCTCTGGTTGACTGCAGGGAGTGTAAAACCCGCCACCGGGCCGATAAGCTGGTGGAAGAGCACATCAGGGAAAACAACATCCGGATTTCCATAGAAGGCTGGGGAGAGAAGCAGCTGGGCCAATTTATAAAGGAGAACGGGGTAAAGTGCCCGGAATGCGGCTCCAGCAACCTCACCGACATAAGAAGGTTCAACCTGCTGTTTAAAACATACCAGGGCGTTACCGAGGACTCAAAGGCTGAAATCTATTTAAGGCCTGAGACCGCCCAGGGGATTTTCGTGAATTTTAAGAACGTGCAGAGAACCACCAGGAGCAAGATACCTTTCGGCATCGGCCAGATCGGAAAGGCTTTCAGGAATGAAATAACTCCCGGGAACTTCACCTTCAGGACCAGGGAGTTTGAGCAGATGGAGCTGGAGTTCTTCTGTGAGCCGGGCAGGGACCTGGAGTGGTTTGCCTACTGGAAGGACTTTTGCTGGAACTGGCTTATAAGCTTAGGCATAAAGGAAGAGAACCTCAGGTTCAGGGACCACAGCAAGGAGGAACTGGCTTTTTACAGCAACGCCACCACCGACATAGAGTACAGGTTCCCCTTTGGCTGGGGAGAACTCTGGGGTATTGCCGACAGGACCGACTACGATCTTAAGTGCCATATGGAGCATTCAAAGGAGGACCTCTCCTATTTTGACCCCTTTACCAACGAAAAATACGTGCCTTATTGCATAGAGCCTTCCGTAGGAGTGGACAGGGTAGCGCTGGCCTTCCTCTGTGAGGCCTATGATGAAGACGTGACGCCGGAAGGTGAAGTGCGGGTGGTGCTGCGTTTCCATCCGGCCATGGCTCCCGTTAAGGTGGCTGTCCTGCCCCTCTCCAAAAAACTGGGGGAAGAGGCTCACAAGGTATATGAAAAACTTATTAAAAAATACGTTTGTGAATATGATGAAACGGGAAGCATAGGTAAAAGGTACAGGAGACAGGACGAGATCGGGACGCCCTTCTGCGTAACCTTCGACTTTGACTCGCTGGAGGACAGGAGCGTTACCATAAGGGACAGGGATACCATGCAGCAGGTGAGAATAAAAATAGACCAGCTGGAGGAGTACTTCGAGGGCAAGTTTGACTTTTGAGGTATCCGGAAGCTTTCGGCTTCAAAGGTCCCCGGATATGGGGTCCGGCATCCTGGAGAGAAAAGAATGGCTCACAACGGTTAAGGATGGTTCGCTGAAGACTGTCTTTAAGTGTTGAATAAGAAGGCTTGTTCATAAGGAATGGTTTTCCTTAGGGCAGAAGCCGGGAAATTTGCTCAGGCATGAAATACTTTACATAAGGAGGTATTAGTGGATGGTAAAATATGTATACCTATTCAGTGAAGGGAACGCTTCCATGAGAAACCTTCTTGGAGGGAAAGGCGCAAACCTGGCGGAGATGACAGGTCTTGGGCTGTTGGTTCCAAGAGGATTTACGGTTACCACCGAAGCCTGTACGAGGTACTACAACGACGGGCAGGTAATTGCGAAAGAAATTGAAGATCAGATTTATGAAGCGTTGGCCAAAACAGAAAAAATAGTAGGGAAAAAATTTGGAGACAAGGAAAATCCCCTGCTGGTGTCCGTGCGCTCCGGGGCCAGGGCTTCCATGCCAGGAATGATGGACACCATATTGAACCTGGGATTAAATGATGAGGTTGTAGAGGGCCTGGCAAAACTCACCAGCAATGAAAGGTTTGCCTACGACAGCTACAGAAGGTTCATCCAGATGTTCAGCGACGTGGTAATGGGAGTGGAAAAATCCAAGTTCGAGAAGGTGCTTGACGAGGTAAAGGAAGAAAACGGGGCGAAGCACGACACCGATCTCACGGCGGAAAACATGAAAGAGGTTGTGAGGAGGTTCAAGGAGCTCTTCAGGAAGGAAAAAGGCTTTGACTTCCCCCAGGACCCGAGAGAACAGCTCATGGAGGCTGTAAAAGCGGTATTCCGCTCCTGGAACAATCCAAGGGCTATCGTATACAGAAGGCTCAACGACATACCCAGTGACTGGGGCACCGCAGTAAATGTCCAGGAAATGGTCTTCGGGAACATGGGAAATGATTCGGGCACCGGTGTTGCCTTTACCAGGGACCCTGCAACCGGTGAAAAGCGCTTATACGGCGAGTTCCTGATGAACGCCCAGGGTGAGGACGTGGTGGCCGGCATAAGGACGCCGGAGCCCATAGACCGCTTAAAGGAGATCATGCCCGACGTATATGAGCAGTTTGTAAAGATTGCCGAAACCCTTGAAAAGCATTACAGGGACATGCAGGATATGGAGTTTACCATAGAGAGAGGTAAACTCTTCATGCTGCAAACCAGGAACGGAAAGAGAACTGCCGCTGCCGCCCTTAAGATAGCGGTTGACATGGTCAAAGAAGGCATGATAACCAGGGAAGAAGCCATTACCAAGATAGATCCCAAACAGCTTGACACTTTATTGCATCCCAACTTTGAACCCAATGCCTTGAAGAAAGCCACCCCGATAGCCAGGGGCCTGCCTGCTTCCCCCGGAGCGGCTACCGGCAAGATATACTTCCACGCCGAGGACGCCGTTAAGGCTGTGGAGAACGGGGAAAAGAAGGTAATACTGGTCAGGCTGGAGACATCCCCCGAGGATATAGAGGGTATGCACGTGTCCCAGGGAATCCTTACCGGGCGCGGCGGTATGACCTCCCACGCGGCGGTTGTAGCCCGCGGTATGGGCAAATGCTGCGTGGCCGGCTGCGGCGAAATAACCATAAACGAAGAGAAGAAGTATTTTGTTGATAAAAACGGCAAGAGGTATGAGGAAGGGGATTGGATCTCCCTGGACGGCTCCGCCGGAAACGTATACGGGGAAGCGCTGCCGACGGTTGAACCCAGTGTCACCGGCGACTTCGCCACCATCATGGAGTGGGCGGACAGTATAAGGAGGCTGAAGGTGAGGGCTAACGCCGATACGCCGAAGGACGCTGCCCAGGCCAGGAAGTTCGGGGCCGAGGGCATTGGCCTCTGCCGTACCGAGCACATGTTCTTTGAGCCCGACAGGATACCCGCCATGAGGGAGATGATTGTGGCCCGCACTGAGGAGCAGAGGAGAAAAGCCCTGGAAAAACTCCTGCCCATGCAGCAGAACGATTTTGAGGGCCTGTTTAACGAGATGAAGGGCTACCCCGTGACCATAAGGCTGCTGGACCCGCCCCTGCATGAGTTCCTCCCCCAGGACGACGAGGACATAGAGACCATTGCGAAAGAGATGGGCATAAGCTTTGAGGAACTTAAGAATGTGGTGGTGGGATTGCATGAATTCAACCCCATGATGGGTCACAGGGGCTGCCGTCTTGCCGTCAGCTATCCGGAAATTGCCGAAATACAGACCAGGGCCATAATCCAGGCTGCAATAAATGCGGCCGGGAAAGGGATAAATGTGGTGCCCGAGATAATGATACCGCTGGTAGGCGAATTAAAGGAACTGAAATTTGTAAAGGACATCATAGTGAAAACGGCCGATGAGATCATTGAGAAGTCCGGGATCAAGCTTGAGTACAAAGTGGGCACCATGATTGAGATACCAAGGGCTGCCCTGACGGCGGACGAAATAGCCAAAGAAGCGGAGTTCTTCTCCTTCGGCACCAACGACCTGACCCAGATGACCTTTGGCTTCAGCCGCGACGACGCCGGGAAGTTCCTTGAAGAGTACTACAATAAGAAGATCTACGATTTTGACCCCTTCGCAAGGATTGACACGGTGGGAGTGGGCAAACTGGTAGAGATGGCAGCCAAGCTGGGAAGGAGTACGCGGCCGGACATCAAGCTTGGCATCTGCGGTGAACACGGAGGCGACCCGCTTTCCGTCGAGTTCTGCCATAAGGTGGGCCTGGACTATGTGTCCTGTTCACCCTTCCGGGTACCTTTGGCAAGGCTTGCTGCCGCCCAGGCCGCAGTGAAGAAAGAAGAAGACCTTGGCCAGAAATAATTATTGCGGCTGTTTTAAAAGTATGAGATTAATAGAATAATAGACTGCTTATTAAGCAGTCTATTATTTTACCGTTTGCTGAAAAGGGGGAATTGCCTTGGATGGGGAATTGACGCCCAGGGAGCGCGTACTGCTCGCTTTGAACCACAAAGAAACGGACAGGGTACCCATAAGCCTGGGGTTTGGCGTAAACAGGCCTGCCAGGGAAAAGCTAAGGGAATATCTCGGCTTTAAGACCAT
>JAKOSZ010000282.1 GCA_029776555.1 Bacillota bacterium
TAAATCCGCTGTTGGTATATTATACGGCTCCGGGACGGGATTGTTTTTTAAAAAAGACACTGAGGCAAGAAGGATTTTTACGGGGGGATGCCGAATATCCCTGTGAGGTGAATTTAATGGTACTGGATACGTCTTTGACGCTGGCATACAAGTGCCAGGCCTGCGGAACGTACGTCTTTTCCTGCCTGTCTTTTTTTGAACTGCTCTGTTCCCCTGAAAGACGGATATACTGCCAATGCGGAAAAGCGGGCCTTGATATATCAAGTTCGGGAAACAATTCCATAAAAATAACCATGGACTGCATAAGCTGCGAAAACAAGCATATCTTTACAATAAGCAAAAAAGCCATATTAAAGAGAGAGTCCGGCATCTTCCGCTGCCCCCTGGAAAGGGGGATGCCGGGGTTTTTCATCGGCAGCGACGACGATGTGAGAAAAAGGGTGGACCAGCTGGAAAAGGAACTGGATGAGCTCATAGACTCCTTCGGATACGAAAGCTATTTTAAAAACACCCGGGTCATGATGGACTCCTTGAACAGGATACACGACATAGCGGAAAAAGGCCAGCTTTACTGCAGCTGCGGAAGCCGGGACATTGAACTGGTGCTCTACCCTGACATGATAAAGCTGCTGTGTACCAGCTGTTTTCTTGAAACGGACATAAAAGCCGATTCCAACAAGAGCTTAAAGGAGATGCTGACCAGGGAGAGCATAGTCCTTTGCGACGAGAAATGCGAAGGGTCCTCGGACCGGAATTGATTTGAGGGACTGCATATATTTATGGAACAATGTATAAAACTGCCTGTCTGTGTTGATAATAACTGTGGAGGGGAAACAAGTTTGTTTAGCAAATTATTCCGTAAAAGCGTTGACAAAGACTCGCTGTAATGCTAAAATTTTTTTGTAATTGATGAGTCTTCCCAAAATTTAGGATTTTTCTTTAGGAAAGACGTAGAAATATTGTTTTATATATTTCTATTGTTTAATCCCAACGTGATGTTGTGAACTTAATATTCAGATACAGGTGGTGGAAGATGGAAGAGGTCGATCTTAGAAGCAAGTCGTTGGAAGATTTGCGTTATATCGCCAAATTATTAAACATCAAAAGCATAACCAAATACAGAAAAAACGAACTGATTGAAAAGATTATGGAAGTTGGAACTGCTCAGGCAGCTGAATCTGCAAAAGACCGAAAGACGGACGAGGTTAGGGAAAAAGCAAAAGTCGACGCCGTTAATGCCGGTGTATCCGATTCTTCCGCTGCAAGCCCTGAACCGGTTGAGAAGGAGGAAAAACCTTTGCAAAATCAGGTTGCTGACCCTGTCATTACACGCCCCAGGCGGGGAAGACCCAGCAAGGCTATGCTGGCCGCACGAAGGGAAGCCGAGGCATTGGCACAGGCCGAGGCTCCTCCGGAGAGAAAAGCCCAGGAGGGGAGCTGGACGGGCGCCGCGCCGGCAGCAGAGCCGGACAGGAGCCAGGCAGAAAGACCCGAGAGAGGCTTTTACGGCAGGGAGGCTCAGAAGCCGGCAGAAGAGGAGACGACGGTCAGGGAAGAGCCGGCCGGCAGGGAAGTAAGGGTATTAAGGCAACCGGCTGAGCCCAGGAGCATTCCTGAAAAGCTGGAAAGCGACGATCCGGTGGAAGGCGTGCTTGAAGTCTTACCTGACGGCTGCGGGTTTTTGCGGAGCGAAAACTACCTTTCCGGTCCAAAGGATGTGTATGTCTCACCCTCTCAGATAAGGCGCTTCGGACTTAGAACCGGGGATAAGATAAGAGGTAAAGCCAGAATCTCCAACATTGGTGAGAAATTCCAGGCCCTCCTCTACGTTCAGACCATCAACGGAGATCCGCCGGAACAGGTCATGAGGAGAGTTCCCTTTGAAAACCTCACTCCCATATTCCCGAACAAGAGGATAACACTGGAGACCACTCCAAAGGAACTGTCCACAAGGCTTATTGACCTCATAGCCCCTATCGGCAGGGGACAGCGCGGAATGATTGTTTCCCCTCCCAAAGCGGGAAAAACAATTCTCTTGAAGAAAATCGCCAACGCCATTTCCGCCAACTATCCCGACATGGAAATGATAGTGCTCCTCATTGACGAGAGGCCCGAGGAAGTTACCGACATGCAGCGTTCCATAAAGGGCGACGTCATATACTCCACCTTCGACGAGGTGCCCGAACATCACATCAAAGTGGCGGAAATGGTTCTGGAAAGGGCCCAGAGGCTGGTGGAGCAGAAGAAGCACGTAGTGGTGCTGTTAGACAGCATAACCAGGCTGGCCAGGGCCTATAACCTCACTATTCCCCCTACCGGCAGGACCCTTTCGGGCGGCCTGGACCCGGGAGCGCTCCACAGGCCGAAGAAGTTCTTTGGGTCGGCCAGGAATATTGAGAACGGCGGAAGCCTTACGATAATGGCCACAGCCCTTATAGATACCGGCAGCAGGATGGACGACGTCATCTTTGAAGAGTTTAAAGGCACCGGCAACATGGAAGTCCACCTGGACAGGAAACTGTCGGAGAAGCGCATATTCCCCGCCATAGACATCAATAAGTCCGGCACCAGGCGCGAGGAACTGCTCTTGAGCCAGAAGGAGCTGGAGGCCATCTGGGCCATAAGGAAGGCCATGAGCAACATGGGCACCGCCGAGGTGACCGAAATGCTCATAAACAGGCTCGTGCAAACCAAGAGCAACGAGGAGTTTGTCAACAGCATCAACACCGCCTTCCTGGCGGAGAAATAGCACTTGCGGGACTTGAGTTTTTGTGCTAAAATTCCCTTTGTGAATTTATCGGGACAGGAAGGAAAGCTTTACTGCTCCCTCCGGCTGAGGGCTTTCGTCCCGAAGGCATATAGCTTCTGGTGAAGGAAGGTGAACGCGTTGAAGGAAGGAATTCATCCCAATTACGGTGAAGCCGTTGTCAAGTGCGCATGCGGAGAGACATTTGTGACGGGTTCCGTCAAGAAGAACCTGCGCGTTGATATATGTTCCAAGTGCCATCCGTTCTTTACGGGCAAGCAGAAACTGGTTGACACCGGAGGACGGGTAGAGAGGTTCAGGAAGAAATACGGCATATCCGAATAATCCTTTGAAGACTGCGGCTTTGCGGAAAATACGCGCAGCCGGCGACAGCGGGGTTCGTGGTCCGAATCTTGTAAGCGCCCTTCCCGGGGAAGGGGAAGCAAAGGAAAATTTGAAAACTCGGGTAAGTAGTGTTAAGCTAAAGGCTGACGGGATTTCAGCCTTTAATTTTTTAAGGAGCAAGCTATGAGAAGGACAAATATCGGAGGCAGCGCGCTTATTGAGGGCGTTTTAATGTTAGGCCCTGAAAACGCGGCCATAGCCATACGGAAACCTGACGGGAACATCCATGTGGAAAGGCGTGCCCTGCCCCCCAGGAAACCAGTGGCCAGGATTCCGGTCA
>JAKOSZ010000283.1 GCA_029776555.1 Bacillota bacterium
CAAGTACAACGAAAGGCGCAGCGAGTGCGAAAAGGGTTTAGGCATGCTGAAGAAGGCCCTGCCCGGCGCCGCTTGCCTGGGAGATGTAAGCTATGCCCAGTGGGAGGAGTACAGGCACCTTATTGAGGATGAGACCATAAGAAAACGGGTGGAACATGTAATATCGGAAGACGACCGGGTGTTAAAATCCATAAAAGCGCTTGAAAACGGGGATATTGAGGAGTTTGGCCGCCTGATGGTGGCATCCCATGAGTCCCTGAGGGATTATTACGAGGTCACGGGCCCCGAGCTTGACACCCTGGTGGAGGAGGCTCTAAAACTCGACGGAGTCATCGGGTCAAGGATGACCGGAGCGGGCTTTGGCGGCTGCACCGTAAGCATTGTCCGCGAAGACGCGGTGGAAGAGTTTATCGAAAAAGTCGGGAAAAACTATTACGATAAGACAGGTCTTAAAGCAACGTTCTACGTCACTGAAATCGGGGACGGGGGAAGGGAGATCAAAGAGTAAGAGCGGGGTGTGGAAATGAAAATACTTGTCACCGGCGGAGCCGGTTTCATTGGGTCTCACGTAGCGGACCGGTACATAAGCGAAGGCCACCGGGTTGCAGTGGTGGACAATTTGAGTTCCGGAAGCTTAAGCAATGTCAATCCCAAAGCGCGCTTTTATCTCATGGATATACGTTCCAATGACCTGGAAAAGGTGTTTGAGATAGAGAGGCCTGATGTGGTAAACCACCACGCCGCGCAGATTTCCATACCGGCTTCCGTGGAGGACCCCCTGCTGGACGCGGACATAAATGTAATGGGTTTCATAAGGCTTTTGAACCTGTGCGTTGAGTACAGGGTAAAAAAAATCATATTCATATCTTCCGGGGGGGCTTTGTGCGGCGACGCGGACAAGATACCCACCGATGAAGACTATGAGCCCCTAATGATTTCCCCCTATGCCATAAACAAGTACCTGTCTGAGAAGTACCTGCACTTTTACCAGGTGACCCATGGTTTAAAATATACCGTATTGCGCTATGCTAATGTATATGGGCCGAGGCAGATAGCCAAAGGCGAATGCGGGGCGGTGCCCATTTTCATGGAAAACCTTATTAAAGGAAGGCCTTCCAGGCTGTTTGCCTACGGCGACATGCCTAAAGGCACCATAAGGGACTACGTGTTTGTGGGAGACGTCTGCAGGGCCAACCTGCTGGCCCTGGACAGGGGAGACAACAGGAGCTACAACATAGGCTCAGGAGAGGGCATATATATCGAAGACCTGTACCACCTGATGGAGGAAGTGGCGGGCAAACGCCTCCCCCTGGAGAGGTGCGGCGAAAGGATCGGCGATGTCAGAAGAAGCGTGCTTGACATAAGCCGTGCCAGAAAAGAACTGGGCTGGGAGCCTGAGACTGACTTAAGACGGGGATTGGAGATTACTTTCCAGTATTGCTTGAAGAGGGAGGCAGAGTAATGGCAGTATTAGTCACAGGAGGAGCCGGGTATATAGGAAGCCATACCGTTGTGGAGCTTCTTGAGGCTTCCGAAGAGGTAGTAGTGGTGGATAACCTGCAAAAAGGCCACGAAAAAGCCGTGGTGGGCGGCAAGTTCTACCACGGGGACTTGAGGGATGAGGAGTTCTTAAAAAAGGTTTTTGAGGAAAACGACATCGAGGCCGTCATCCACTTTGCGGCGGACTCGCTGGTAGGAGAAAGCGTAAAGGACCCGCTGAAATACTATAACAACAACGTGGTGGCCACGTTGAGGCTTTTGACGGCCATGAAGGAGCATGGGGTCAGCAAAATCGTGTTTTCTTCCACGGCTGCCACTTACGGTGAGCCGGAGAACATACCGATCCTTGAAACTGACAGGACCGTTCCCACCAACCCCTACGGAGAGACCAAGCTGGCAATAGAGAAGGCCTTAAAGTGGGCTGACAGTGCCTATGGCATTAAATATACAGCTCTCAGGTACTTCAACGCCGCCGGGGCCCATCCCAGCGGAAAGATAGGAGAAGACCACAAGCCCGAGAGCCACCTAATTCCGATTATTTTAAAGACCGCCCTGGGGCAGATGGAATCGGTGAGCATATTCGGCACCGACTATAACACCCCCGACGGGACCTGCATCCGGGACTACATCCACGTGACCGACCTTGCCCAGGCCCACGTTTTGGCCCTTCAGAGGCTCAGGGAAAACGGGGAAAGCCGGATATACAACCTGGGCAACGGCATGGGCTTTTCCGTAAAGCAGGTGGTGGAACTGGCCAGGGAAGTGACGGGAGTTCCCTTTAAGGTGGTAAACGGGCCCAGGAGACCGGGGGACCCGGCAGTGCTGGTGGCTTCTTCCGGAAAGATACAGAGGGAGCTTGGCTGGCAGCCCAGGTTCAACGACCTCTGGACCATAATTGAAACGGCCTGGAACTGGCATAAGAACCACCCTGACGGCTTCGGGGACTAAGCATTTTGATGCCGGCCGGTTTAAAGACAGAAGTTTTTTTTTGGATTGGCTTGTCACAGGCCGGTTGTTGAGTCTGCCTGGGTAAAGTTAAATTTGTCACGGGTTGGGGAGGAAAGGGTAGCTCAATGTTTATTGCTGACGGATGGGAAGACTTCCAGCTGCTGGACGCGGGAAACGGGGAAAAGCTCGAAAGGTGGGGCGAATATATATTAAGACGCCCTGACCCGCAGGTCATCTGGCCTTCCTTTAAAGGCGACGAGCTCTGGCGAAAGGCCGATGCCTGGTACCACAGGAGCCGTAACGGAGGCGGGAGCTGGGAGTACATAAACAGGATTCCGAAACAGTGGACCATTTCCTACGGGGAGCTCAAGTTTTCAATAGAGCCCACTGGCTTTAAGCATACGGGCCTTTTTCCGGAACAGGCCGTCAATTGGGATTGGATGACAGAAAGGATCAGGAGGGCCGGGCGCAGCGTTAACGTGTTGAACCTGTTTGCCTATACCGGCGGAGCTTCGGTGGCCTGCGCCTATGCCGGGGCCCAGGTGTGCCATGTGGACGCGGCAAAGGGCATGGTGGAAAGGGCAAAGCAAAACCTCTCCCTTTCAGGCTTAGAGGACAGGCCGGTCCGCTTTATTGTGGACGACGTATTCAAGTTTGTCCAGCGGGAGATAAGGCGGGGGAGGAAGTATGAAGCTATTATAATGGACCCGCCTTCCTACGGCCGGGGACCCGGCGGGGAGGTTTGGAAGCTGGAGGACAAGCTGTATGAGCTTTTGGAGTTCTGCGTGAGCCTTTTGAGCGACGCCCCCCTGTTTTTTTTAATTAACTCCTATACCACCGGCCTGGCGCCTTCGGTTTTGAAGAACATGCTGGTCCTTACCGTCCGGAGGAGGTTCGGGGGGACCATTTCCTGCGATGAAGTGGGACTGCCTGTGGTTTATTCAGGCATTGTGCTTCCATGCGGAGCCAGCGGAAGGTGGGAAGCCGGTTGAAGGTGCGGATATTATACGAGGACAACCACCTGCTGGTGGTGGAGAAACCCGCCGGCATCCTTTCACAGGCTGACAGGAGCGGGGACCCGGACATGCTGACCATTTTAAAACAGGACTTGAAAGAGCGCTATAACAAGCCCGGCAGGGTCTACCTGGGGCTGGTTCACAGGCTTGACCGCCCGGTGGGCGGGGTCATGGTTTTCGCAAAGACGTCCAAGGCCGCTTCAAGGCTCAGTGAGCAAATGAGAAAGAGGGAGATAAGGAAAACCTACCTGGCGGTGGTTGAGGGTGTTTTTAAAAAATCCGAAGGGCTGTTAAGACACTACCTGGTAAAAGACAACCGGACCAATACGGTGGCGGCACACCTTGCATCCGACCCTGACGCTCCGGGAAAGGAATCCCTGCTGGAGTATGCTGTCCTGGGCGAAAGGGAAAACTTAAGCCTGGTCAGGATCATGCTCCACACCGGCCGCCCGCACCAGATCAGGTCCCAGTTTGCAGCCAGCGGCCATCCTGTCTGCGGAGACAGGAAATATGGAAAAGGGGTGGGTGTCAGCGGGCAGCTGGCCTTATGGGCATGGAGGCTTGCGGTTATTCACCCGACCCTGAAAAACGA
>JAKOSZ010000284.1 GCA_029776555.1 Bacillota bacterium
CGCTAATACAAGAAAAGGCTATTGGAGAACAGCCAAAAGCCCCATACTTTCGCAAACCATTACGAATGAGCGCCTTCAGAAGCGCGGATATACTGGCTTCATAGCAGAACTTGCATAAGAAATTGAACTCTTGTTGAACCGCCGTATACCGAACGGTACGTACGGTGGTGTGGGAGGTCGGCTAATCAAATAATGATTAGCCTCCTACCCGATTACTTATTTCATTCCAAACATTTTTTCCTTCAAGTCCAGGTAGTACAGGTAATCCTCGGGTTTCACATTGGGCGGACAGCGGTGGTCACAGAAGGGTATGTAGCCGCCTCTTTCCACCAGGGGCACCAGGGTTTCCAGGTAGGCCTTTATGGCCTCCGGGCCTTTGGCCAGCTCCATCTTGTCCACGCCTCCCATGATTCTTAAATCTTTTCCAAATTCATTGAGCAGCTCGGCAGGGTGGGCGCAGCTGTTGACCTCATAGGGGAACAGGCAGTTTACGCCGCCCTCCAAAAAGTAAGGCAGGATAGGCCTGACATCGCCGTCGCAGTCAATGTACCAGAGGTCTATCCCTGCGGTCTTCAGTTTTTTACTGATCCGCTTGTAACTCGGCATTACGACGTTTTTGAAGAAATCAACGGTTACGATGGGCCCGTTTTTAAAGCAGATGTCCTCCCAGCCCGCTGCAAAATCAAAGCTGATGTGGGGCAGCACCTGGTCAAGAAAGTCCTCCACCAGTACACAGCAGGTTTCCACCATGTCCTCTACCATGTCGGGATAGTCGTAGCAGGCATAGGCAAGGCCTTCAAATGTGAGCATGTCCCTGATCTTGCCTATCATGGAACCGCAGTTGACTCCAAGGGGATAGTCCCTGTCGTCGGGGTGCCTCTTTTTTAAGGCTTCGATGTCCACTTTCCTGGCCGGGTCGTCCCGTCTGAACCTCTCCTCCTTGCACCTCTTCCAGTCTTCCGGGGTCTCTATGGAGGATTTGAGATAGTGGGGGATGGTGTCATGGCCGTCCCTGGGCACTTCTGCCAGAAGGCCGTCGCTGTTCATTAGGATTTTTGTGGTTTCGGTTTCCCTTATGACCTTGGAAGGGAAATGGGGGCTCATCCAGATGTTCCCGTAGACTACCTCGATTCTGTCAAAATTGAAGAAAATATCCGCTTCCCAGTTGTTTTTGATGTTGTTCTCCACGAATATGGGCCATGTTTTAAAGTTTTCATCCCAGTATCCGAATTCCATGTTGAAACAGCGGTCAAAGGGTTTGTAGTGCATCTGGTTGTTGAATCTCTCGCGGTCGGTCATTCTGCCTTTCCATTTGGGCCTGATGGGGACAATTGACATGTTAATCTCTCCTTGCTTTTATAGTGCGATGGTTTATCCGTGAGCAGTAAGCCCGGTTTCCTGTAAAACAATTATATTACACCCGGTATCCGTGTACAATGTAAAAACTTATTTTATTTACTGGTTGCCTGTTACGGGCCTGTATCCAGCTTGCTTTCGCCTTTCCTCCCTTAAAAAACGCGATGAGATCTGCACCGGCTTGTAAAAAGGGCCCGAAAGCAGGCGGTAGTGTAAACTTTCAGCAGGTGACTGGAGGAATTTAAGAGAAAGGTGAAAAAGAGAGACCTCCGGGCGAAAGCATGCCGGATTTGTTGTCAAAGGCTTGATATATGGTATAATTTTATAGTTGACAGCATTAAGCGAGAGGGCTTAATAACGCAAGTTCCAGGCTTGCGTCATGTCCCGGAAAAAAGGCTCCTCCGGCCTGTCAGCCTGAAAGGCAAAACAGGCACAGGGTTTAAACGGCGGGTTGTTCAATAAAAAAAAGAACAAGTCTCAAGGATTTGCATTGAGTCCGGAGAATATGGTGCAGCCAGGAAAAAGTGAAGAAAGGAGAAAGGCAGTTGGCTGACAAAACAACTTTAAAACAGCTTATCAGCATTTTTACTTCCTTTTTCAGAATAGGTCTTTTTACTTTTGGCGGCGGTTATGCCATGGTGCCCATTATAGCCAAGGAGGTAGTGGAAAAGAAGAAGTGGATAGGCGAGGATGAAATGACCGATATCCTGGCAGTGGCCCAAAGCGTGCCCGGGGCCATAGCTATAAATACCTCGGTCCTGGTAGGTTACAAGGTTGCAAGGGTAAAAGGCTCTGTAGCGGCCATTCTTGGTACGGTATTGCCTTCATTTTTTGTAATACTCACCATAGCCGTCTTTTTCAGGAAGTTCGGTGAACTGCCGGTTGTAAAATCGGTCTTTGCAGGGATTCGTGCCGCCATCGTGGCCCTGATATTCACCGCCGCTTTCAGGATCAGCAGGTCCGCCGTCAGGGACAGGATAGGCCTTGTTATTGCCGCTGTTGCCATTGTACTGGTCATACTTGGCGTACACGGCGTCTTGTTGATAATAGGGGGAGCATTGTCAGGCCTTGCCATATACCTGTTGTACCCCAGGAAGGCGGCCCAGGTTTTAGGAAAGGCAGGTAACGGGAATGGCAATGGAAATTCTTAAGCTGTTCCTTTCATTTATGAAGATCGGCCTTTTCAGTTTTGGCGGCGGCTATGCCATGATACCGCTCATACAGCAGGAGATTGAATCCAATGGCTGGCTGACCCCCGTAGAGTTTGCCGATATTGTGGCCATCGCGGAAATGACCCCGGGACCTATAGCGGTGAATTCGGCCACTTTCGTGGGGTACAGGGTGGCGGGGGTCCTGGGGAGCATTGCGGCTACAACAGGCGTTGCCACACCTTCCTTTGTGCTCATGCTCATCGTATCGAGTTTTTTCATAAAGTTCCAGAAACATCCCTTGAAAATAATGGCCTTCTACGGGATAAGACCCGCGGTTACGGGGCTCATATTTGCCGCCGGCGTTTTTATAGCGGAAAGTTCCATTTTAAAGGGAGAGCTTTCAGTCCGCCTTTTTAAAACCCTTTTTGCCAACCCGCTTAATGCTGTAGACATTAAGGGCCTTTTTATAATGGCTGTTGCCCTGGTTTTGATCCTACGTTTCAGGATAAACCCAATACTGGTGGTCGCAATAGCCGGAATTTCAGGCATTTTGCTTTACTACCTGCCAGCCCTTTTCCAGAATTCAGGCTTTTAAAAGGGATTTGCCGGAAGCGGAGTAATAAAATTAAACCAAGGAGTATGAATAAACATGCCACCCCTAAGCCTGTTGATAAAACCTGCTTCAAGCCTTTGCAACTTAAGGTGCAGGTACTGTTTCTACCATTCCATAGCTGAAAACAGGGGGACCAAATCCTATGGCATCATGGGTCCGGACACCCTTGAAATTATTGTAAAGAAAGCCCTGGAGTTTGCAGACTACACCTGTACCTTCGCCTTCCAGGGCGGAGAGCCTACCCTGGCCGGACTGGGCTTTTTCAGGAAACTTGTTGAGCTGGAGAAAAAGTATAACATAAAAGGCGTGCAGGTAAACAACGCCATACAGACCAACGGCATGGTCATTGACGATGAGTGGTCGGAATTTTTTGCGCAAAACAACTTCCTGGTGGGACTGTCCCTGGACGGCCCCAGGGAGCTCCACGACGCGTCAAGGCAGGACGCGGCGGGAAAAGGCTCTTTTAACAGGGTTCTTAAGACCGTAAGCCTGTTTAACAGGCACGGGGTGGAATATAACATACTCTTTGTGGTGGATTCGTCGGTGGCGAGATACGCCGTGAAAATATACAACTTCTTTAAGAAAAACGGCTTTAGGTACCTTCAGTTCATACCCTGCCTTGACCCCCTCTATGAGAAGCCGGGAGGCCATGAATACTCCCTTACGCCGGAGAGGTTCTCCTATTTTCTGAAGACTTTGTTTGACCAGTGGTACTCTGATATACGTAAAGGTGATATGATAAGCATAAGGTACTTTGACAACCTGGTGGGAATGTTTATGGGCATTAGGCCTGAAGCCTGCGGCATGTGGGGGGAATGCAGCTGCCAGTTTGTAATAGAGGCCGACGGAGGGGTGTACCCCTGCGACTTTTACGTAACGGACGAATGGTATCTCGGGAGCATAAAGGAAAAAGGCATTGAAGAGATTGGGCATTCGGAAAACGCCCGGCGCTTTATTGAGCTATCAAGATACGTGGACCCTGAGTGCGGGACCTGCAGGTGGGCAAACCTCTGCAGGGGAGGCTGCAGGCGCTTAAGGGAACCCTTTGTCGGCGGGAAGCCGGTTTTGAACTACCTGTGCCAGGCCTACCGGGAGTTTTTTGAGCACGCTGCGGGAAGGCTCCGGGAGCTGGCCGTCATGTTTTCAGGGATGGATTAAAATTTTCGCGCATGGGCGTACCTGATAAGGGACATAAAAACAAATTTCAAGGGGGTTTTGCTAATGAGGATCCTGTTTCTTGACCTGGACACGCTGAGGGCTGACCACCTGGGCTGCTACGGCTATCACCGGAACACGTCTCCCAACATCGACAGGATAGCCCGCCAGGGGGTGAGGTTTGACAACTACTACTGCTCCGACGCGCCCTGCCTTCCTTCCAGGACAGCCCTGATGACCGGCCGTTTCGGCATTCATACCGGCGTGGTGGGGCACGGGGGCACGGCGGCTGATAAGAGGATTGAGGGCCCGTCCCGGGGTTTTACCGAGCTCCTGACATGGAACTGCCTGCCTGCCATGCTGCGGCAGGCCGGGTTTAAGACCATCTCCATAAGCCCTTTTGCCGAGAGGCACTCATCCTGGAGTTTTTATGCCGGCTTTTCCGAGATGCATAACACCGGCAAGCGGGGTATGGAATCGGCTGAGGAGATTACTCCCACAATGTTGAAATGGATAAGACAGAACGCAAAGGAAGACAACTGGTTCCTGCATGTAAACTACTGGGATCCCCATACCCCTTACCGGGTGCCGGAGGATTTCGGCAACCCCTTTAAGGACGACCCCCTGCCGGCATGGCTTACGGAAGACGTGTTAAAGAAGCACAGGGAGATGGTAGGCCCCCACAAGCCCAGGGAGCTGAGCATGTACCACAACAGGACCAATCCCAGGTACCCCAGGCAGCCGGGAGAGATAAAGGACATGGAAGACTTAAGAAGGGTCATTGACGGCTATGACTGCGGCATACGATACATGGACAGCCACATAGGCATGGCGCTGGAGGCCCTGGAGAAGGAAGGGGTCCTGGACGACCTGGCCATAATAATAAGCGCGGACCACGGCGAGAACATGGGCGAGCTTGGCATATACTCCGAACACGGGACCGCCGACCACATAACCTGCAGGATACCCATGATCATAAAGTGGCCCGGCTGCAAGGCAGGACACGTGGACAAGGGGCTTCACTACAACCTGGACCTGGCCCCCACCCTGGCGGAACTCCTGGGAATGAAGAAGAAGGACACATGGGACGGCCAGAGTTACGCTCCCGCCATACTGGAGAGCAGGGAATGCGGAAGGGAATACCTGGTATTAAGCCAGTGCGCCCATGTCTGCCAGAGGAGTGTAAGGTTCGGACCGTGGATTTACATAAGGACCTACCATGACGGCTATCACCTCTTCCCCGACGAGATGCTGTTCAACCTGGATGAGGACCCCCATGAACAGAATGACCTGGCGGACTCAAGACCCGACATATGCAGGGAAGCGGTTTATTACTTAAACCAGTGGCATGACAGCATGATGAAGACCATGGACAGCGATGTGGATCCCCTTTGGACCGTTATAAGGGAAGGCGGCCCCCACCATGCCCAGGGACACCTTAAGGAGTATTTAAAGTACCTGGAGGAGACCGGGAGAGGCTACGCCATCCCTGAACTGATGAGAAGGCATCCCGGAGAGCTCAAGTAATTGAAAATAAAGATTTAAAATAGTGTAAGAAGGATGTGCGCATATGGCCAATCAAATGCCCAATGTGGTGTTTATCACTTCTGATGAGTGCAAGGCTTCCGCCCTGGCTTGTTACGGCAACCCTTACGCCTATACGCCCAACATTGACCGGCTGGCTTCCCAGGGCGCCAGGTTCAACTACTCCTTTACCGTCATGCCCAAGTGCGTGCCTTCCAGGTGCGCCATGATGACCGGCCGCTATCCCCACGTGGAAGGCCACAGGACTTTGCCGGGCTTTCACCTCAGGAAGGGTGAAAACAACCTGATGTTGGAAATGAAGCAACGGGGCTATACCACGGGGCTGTTCGGGAAGAACCACCTGGTGGACTGGGATATCATAGGCGAGTGCTTTGACGATTACACCAGGGAATGGAAGGTGGCAGACGCAGGCGAAGAGAGGGGCCGTATACCGGAAGATGAGCACGGCGCGGCTCTTTTCAGGGCTATGTACCGTCCCCATATGCTCAGGGAAGAAAACGTGCATGACACCTACCAGACCGGGCTGGCCGTAAAGTTCATAAGGGAGAACAGGGCAAAACCCTTCTTATTGCTCCTGGATATTGGCTGCCCTCACCCTGTGTACAGGAATATACAGCCCTACCTGGACATAATAAGGGAACGGGGAGTTAAGCTTCCGGAGGTGGAGAGGTTTGAGGACGCTCCCGCAGTGCTGAAGGCCTACCGGACGGCCTATGACCTGGAAATGCTTACGGAGGAAGACTGGAAAAAGATAGTGGAAGCCTATTACTCCATGGTAAGCTATGCCGACGAAATGGTGGGAAGGGTCATGAAGGCCATTGACGAAGAAGGCCTCGCCGACAACACCATATTCATATTTACCTCCGACCACGGCGATTTTGCCGGGGAACACGGCTGCGTTGAAAAATATGACACCATGTTCTATGACTGCCTTGTCAGGACTCCCCTGATAATCAGGTACCCCGGCAGGATTAAGGCGGGATTCTCCACCGACGCCATGGTGGAAAACATAGACATTGCCCCCACCATCCTTGAGCTTTGCGGCTTTGAGGTGCCGGGGTGGATGCACGGGAAGTCTTTCCTTAAAGTCCTGGACGGCGAGGCTTCAGAGCACAAGGAGTACGTCTTTTCCACCGGAGGGGTGGAGGACCATGCCATAGAAAAGGCCCTGCCCTGCACCGACGAGCATTACAGGCGGCACCCCAACTATTACCGCAAGCAGAAGGCCATGATAGACTTTCCCTTTTCCATGGCCCGGAGCAAGATGGTAAGGACCAGGAAGTGGAAGCTGGTCTACAGGGCAAACGGCATGAAGGAGCTCTACGACCTGGAAAAGGACCCCATGGAGCTTTGCGATGTTTCCTCCAGGCCCGAGAATGAGGGCATTATAAGGGAACTCATGGAAGAGCTTTTAAAGTGGTGCATAAGGACCGAAACCGACTATCCGCCGGTAAAGATAATGCACGCGTAAGGAAAGCCCCGCAAGGGGCTCAGCCTTTGATTTGGAGAGGGAATGGCTATGAGAATCATAGTGGCTCCGGATTCCTTCAAGGGAAGCCTGTCTGCCGTTTCAGCCGCCGACGCCATTGAGAGGGGGATACTGGAAGTGTTCCCCGATGCCCGGGTCTTTAAGATACCCATGGCCGACGGCGGCGAAGGGACCCTGGAGACCCTGGTGAAAGGGACTGGGGGCGTCTTAAGGGATGTGACGGTTACGGGACCGCTGGGGGAGCCGGCAGCTGCCAGCTACGGGATACTGGACAATAACACCGCCGTCATCGAGATGGCCCTGGCGTCGGGCCTGACCCTTGTTCCCCCTGACAGGCGAAACCCCATGATTACCACCACTTACGGAACGGGTGAGCTTATAAAAGCGGCCCTTGACGCCGGCTGCAGGAAGATAGTCATAGGCATAGGCGGAAGCGCCACCAACGACGGCGGGATGGGAATGGCCCAGGCCCTGGGGGTTTCCTTTAAAGACGCCGGCGGGAAGGAACTGGGCTTTGGCGGCGGTGAGCTGGCCAGGCTTGCCCTTATCGACACCAGCCGGCTGGACCCCAGGATAAGGGATTGTGAAATCACAGCGGCCTGTGACGTCACCAATCCCCTCTGCGGTGAGACGGGAGCCTCTTTCGTATATGGACCCCAGAAGGGGGCCACCCCCGAAATGGTGAGAATCCTGGATTCAAACCTCAGGCACTATGCCCAAGCGCTTAAGGAGCAGCTGGGAATCGACATAGCCCAAATTCCGGGTTCCGGCGCCGCCGGGGGGCTGGGAGCCGGGCTTATGGCCTTCTGCGGAGCCAGGCTCAAGTCCGGCATAGATACCCTGCTGGACGCGGTGGGATTTGATAACCTGCTTCCGGATGCTGACCTGGTCATAACCGGCGAGGGCAGGATAGACGGGCAGTCGGTTTACGGGAAAGTCCCGGTAGGGGTGGCCCGCAGGGCAAAAAAATACGGTGTCCCGGTAATCGCCATCGGGGGAGCCATAGGCAGCGACGCAGGCCCGGTATATGACTGCGGCGTTGATGCTTTGCTGGGCATAACCCATGAGCCCATGCCCCTGGAAGAGGCCATGGAAAGGGCCGAGGAGCTCCTGTGCCGGGCTGCGGCCGGGGCAATGCGGATTTTGGCAGTCGGTATGGAAACAGGAAGACCTGGGAGGCGACCGGAATGAACATAGTTTACATGCACACCCACGATACCGGGAGGTACATACAGCCCTACGGATATGCCGTCCCAACTCCCAACCTCATGAAGCTTGCCGAAGAAGGA
>JAKOSZ010000285.1 GCA_029776555.1 Bacillota bacterium
AATTGTTCTGCTCTATTATTTCCCGTACTAATTCTTTTGGTAATGCCATAGAAAAAACTCCTTTCTGGTTTTATATTGCTAATTCTTGCCCAGAAAGGAGTATTTCAGTATTTCTCATACACAAAATTTTTTACATCCTCGCTTTCTGCTTTCTACTTTCTACTTTCTATTTATTGCTGCTTGCTGCTCTTTACTCTCCACTCTTTTACTTGCTGCGCTCTATTCTTTCAACTTCCCATCTGTTCTCTGTTGTCTGTTCTCTGTTCTTCTGTTCTTCTGTTCTTCTGTTCTTTGTACATCTACTGTTCTTCTGTTCTCTGTTCTCTGGTACCTGTTCTCTGTTCTCTAGAATAAAAACTCCTTTGCCAGCGCTTCAAAGGCCGGCAGGGAGTTTTCAATAGTCTCAAGGCTTACGCAGTAAGACAGGCGGAAGTAGCCGGGCATGCCGAAACCGCTGCCGGGGACGATTAAGAGGTTATACTTAAGGGCCCGGTTCTTAAACTCGATGTCGTCCTCGATGAAACACTTGGGGAAAAGGTAAAAGGCTCCCTGGGGCTTGACGCAGGAATAGCCCATTTTGATCAGGTTGTTGTACAAGAGGTCCCTTCTTTCGCGGTATATTTCAATGTCCACCGTGGCATCCAGGTTTTCAGCCACTATCCGCTGGAAGAGGGAGGGGGCGTTGACAAAGCCGAGGATGCGGTTGCAGGTTATCATCCCCGCCATGAGCGTATCCACGTCCTCTATGGCGGGACTTGCCGCGATGTAGCCGATTCTCTCTCCCGGCAGGGAAAGGGACTTGCTGAAAGAGTCCACCAGTACCGAGTTTTTGAAGATGGAAAGGACGCTGGGGACATCAATGTTGTCGTAAACCAGCTTCCTATACGGTTCGTCGGATATGAGAAGTATCCGGGTGCCGTACTCCTTTTCCTTTGATTCAATGGCCCGGGCCATGTCCTCCAGGGTCTTGCGGCCGTAGACAACGCCCGTGGGGTTGTTGGGCGTGTTTATGATGACCGCCTTGGTCCTTGGAGTAATGCTTTCTTCCAGGGCGGCAATGTTGGGTTCAAAGGTTTCCCTGTGGGTTGATACCACAACAGGCTTTCCAAGGTGGTTGTCAATGTAAGACAGGTATTCCACGAAATAGGGAGCGAATACTATAACTTCGTCACCCGGGTTCAAAATGGCTTTAAGGACCACGTTTAAGGCGCCGCCCGCTCCGCAGGTCATTATTATGTGGTTCTGGCTTAACCGGACACCGGTCTCCCTGCTTAAATGGGCCGCCACCCTTTCCCGCACCTCGGGATAACCGGCATTGGGCATGTAGGCGTGGAGCTTGGGCATGTCAGAAAGGGCATACTTTTTAAGGGCCTCCTTAACGCACCGGGGCGGCTCAGGGTCCGGGTTGCCCAGGGAAAAATCGAATACCTTGTCAGGACCATAAATCCTGCGCAGTTTTTCTCCTTCTTCGAACATGGCTCTTATCCAGGAAGAGCTTTTGAGACTGTTCCTAACCTTTTCAGAAAGCATATGCAACACCCCTTTTATTCTTGCTTTATCATTCTGCCAACCCTGCTCTCGTCCGGTGCGGCCGCAATGGTCTTAAAGTTGAAGTAATTGACCATTCCGGGTTTGGCTCCCCGGGGCTTCTTCACATTTCGCACCGTGGTGTAGTCCACCGGCACGTTGGAAGAAAGCCTGGCTTTGCTGTAATAGGCAGCCAGCATGGCGGCTTCCGTGAGGGTAGAGTCGGGCACTTCTTTTCCGTTTTTCCTGATTATGACGTGTGAGCCGGGTATATTGCGCGCGTGCAGCCATATGTCGTCAGGGTGGGACATCTTAAAAGTCAGAAAATCGTTCTGCCTGTTGTTTTTTCCCACATAGATGTCAAAACCGTCGCTGGATTTAAAATGGTAGGGGCCGGAAGGCCTTTCCCGGGAAACTCCTGACCGGCTTTTTTGGGCTGGAAGGTAGTCCTGTTCCTCCAGTTCCTGCCTTACCTCCTGGATATCTGCCTGGCTTTTGCAGTTTTCCAGGGCCTGCGCCACGCTTTCCAGGTACGAAAGCTCCTCCCGTGATACTTCCAGCTGCTCCACGGCATGGGCGTAGGAGCTCTTTGCCTTGGCGTATTTCTTGTAATACAGCTGGGCGTTCTGGGAAGGGGAGAGGCCCGGGTCCAGCTCAACCTCCAGGTATTCCCCCTCCTGGCTGTAGTAGTTTAAAAGCGACACCCTGGATGCGCCCTGGGGAATGCTGTGCAAATTGGCCGTAATGAGCTCACCCATGAGCTTTAACTTCTCCCTGTCCTCCAGGCTTTTTAGGTTTTCCTGGAGGAGGGAAATCTTTCTTTTGCAGCGGTCAATGGCGTTGTTAAGTACCTTATAAAGAGCCGCCCTGCTCTGTTTCAGCCTTTCATCCGCGTCTTTCGCCGCATAGAACAGGTCCAGGACCTGGTTAATGGAATCCATGTAAATCTTATTGAAAAGGTGGCTTATCCTGACACAGTGGAAATCCGTGGGTGTTTGCCTGCCCCTTTCCTTAAAAGCCACAAAGGGACGAAAATCCTCCGCTCTGACTTCAGCCAGCAGTGAGTCGGCGGTTTCTTTCAGGCGCCGGACTTCATCGGCTTCCAGGGAATCGGCAGGCGCGTTTTCGTCAACTCCGGCCCTTCGACAGATTTCCGTACAGAGGAGGGGGCTGAAGCCTTTTATCCTGTCAAGCAGGTACTTGCCCAAACTAACGCCCGGGCTTGTCAAGGCGTTCTCAATGAGCAAAGAAGCGTCAATGCAGGCAGGGCTTGTTTTCCCCTGGTCCGGGGGAGGTGTATAGGCTCTTGCCGGCATAACCTGCCTGACACCGCTGGTATCCACGTCCACGTGCTTAATGGAGTCTATGATTATGTTTTCGCTGTTTACAAGGATTATGTTGCTGTGGCGCCCCATTACTTCAACGATGAGCCTCTTTACGGAAAGGTCTCCCAGCTCGTTGGAGGACTCTACTTCCAGTGAGACAACCCTTTCGTAATCCCGGGAGCTGACGGAAAGTACCCGGCTGCCCTGGATGTGCTTTCTCAAAACCATGCAGAAAGCAGGGGGAAAGGCCGGATTTTCCTTTGGCGACTCAGTCAGGTGTATCCTGGGGTACCTGGAGTTGGCGCTCATTACAAGCTTGCGGTTACCGTTCCTGGTCCTTATATGAATCAGTATTTCATCGGCTTCGGGCTGGAACACCCTTTCCACCCGGCCGCCTGTTATCTCCTTGTTAAGTTCGGCTGCGACGCACTTCATCACTACTCCGTCCAGAGGCATTGCTGCAGTATTCATCCTTTCGGCGTTTCAATACCAGTTTTCTTTGTTTTCTTATTGTACTATACCAAAGCCTTTTTTTCCATCAAAATGATTGCCGAGCAGCCCAAGTTTTAAAGCATGTGGTATAATAGTAAAAGGTGAATTGCTGCCGGTTGTCGCTCTACTTAATTTTTTCAGGGAGAAAATTAGTGATGGTCATAGGGGTTTTGAAGCTGGTTTTATCTCTTGACGGTGCATTTTCTTTGAAAGAAAAAAGGGGTATAATAAAAAGCATCCTTAAGAAAATGAAATCCAGGTTCAACGTGTCTGTTGCGGAGATAGGTTTGAATGACAAGTGGAAAAGTGCCGTAATAGGTGCCGTATGCGTCACAAACGAAGCCTCCCATGCGGACAGCATGCTCGCCAATATGGTGAACTTTGTTGAGAGCGACGGCAGAACCGTAGTGGTGGATTACAGCACGGAAATTATCCATGTGAAATGACCATTATACAAGGCAAAAGGTGGGATAAGACCATGAGGTTTAAGGAAAACTGGACAGAGACAAAAGAGCGGTTTGCCGCGTGGTGGAAGCGTTCGTTGACAGACAGGCCTCTCATGAGGCTTGTAGCCAGGCGAAAGACCTTGCCCGACGATTTGGAGCCCGTGGATGAGTTTGAGACTCCACGGGAGCGCTACACCGATGTGGACGGACTGGTAAAGATGTTCAGGAATTACTGCAAGTCTCACACTTTCATGGCTGAGTCCTTTCCCAACCTTGACCTTAACCTGGGAGCCGGTTCCCTTGCCATCTACTTAGGGTCGGACCCCATTTTCTCCTGGGATACGGTGTGGTTCAAGGAGTGCATGGATGACCTGGAGAGCTGCGAGGACCTGAAATTCGACCCCGAAAACTACTGGTGGAAAACCCACCTGGACATGATAAAAAGGGGCAGGGCCCTCTCAAGGAACGAGTTTTTGATTAACATACCGGACCTGGTGGAAGGCCTTGACATTCTTTCAGCCATGAGGGGTCCCCAGAACCTGTGTTACGACCTGATGGACGTGCCTGAGAGAGTCAAGTATTTTGTCGAACAGCTTGACGACCTCTATTTCAAGTACTATGACCCCATGTACGATGCTTTAAAGGACGACGAAGGCGCAAGCAGCTTTACCGCTTTCCACGTCTGGGGACCGGGCAGAACCGCAAAGCTCCAGTGCGATTTCAGCGCCATGATATCGCCCGGGCAGTTTAGGGATTTTGTGGTCCCTTCCCTCAGGAAACAGTGCCGCATGCTGGACTTTTCCATATTCCACCTGGACGGACCCGAGTGCATAAAGCACGTGGATGCGCTTATGGAGATAGAAGAGTTGCACGCGCTGCAATGGACTCCCGGGGTGGCCAACCCTCCGGGGCAGGATGAGGTGTGGTATCCCCTCTATGACAAGGTGCATGAGGCCGGAAAGGGTCTCTGGATTTTTATCGAGGGGCAGAACATCCACGACCTGGTGGAGTGCTCGAAAAAGCTGGTGAGGCGTTACGGCATCTCCGGCCTGTACCTGCTCTATGAGGAAATGGACCAGGAGGTGGCTGAGGAGCTCTTAAGAAGCGCCGGGAGAAAGTTTCTCTGATACTTGCCGGGCTTTAACACTTTTTTCTGAAATAACTGCATTTAACAGTTGATTTTTTTTAAGAATTTGTTAAAATGTAATATGTCTGTGCGTGGGGGTATAGCTCAGTTG
>JAKOSZ010000286.1 GCA_029776555.1 Bacillota bacterium
AGGCCTCAGGAATCTCATTCCCTTGCCGAATTCCTCCCGGAAAGCCCTTTCAAGGCCCAAAACCTCCTCCTCAATTTCTCTCTCGCTTATAGTGGGAAGACTTAAGTGATGCACCGTATGGTTCCCCACCTCATGCCCTTCCTCCACCATCCTCCTGACCAGGTCTTTGTGCTGCTTAAGATAGGGGCCTGTAATAAAAAACACGGCCTTTACCCCATTCGCCTTTAAGGTGTCCAGTATGCGGGGCGTGTAGCCGTTTTCATAGCCCTCGTCAAAGGTAAGGTACACCACCTTTTTTGACGTGTCGCCCAGGTATGCCGCCCCATACTTTTTTAAGAGCTCCGGCGCTCCGGGATCCGCGTCGGGCACCTGGTTGTTTGGCTTGCGCCTGATGCCCCAGCTTAACAACCTGTTGCTGAGGGGGTTGTTTTCGGCAGCGTTGGCATATCCGCCGCCTTTGCCTTGAAGGCTTCCTTCGGAAAGCATTCCTGTTACTTCAACGCTGAAATCAAGATCCGACAGGTCATTGGAGAACACTCCCCCCAGGTCGCTCAGATAGGGATTGTAGTAGTAGTTCGAACAGCCCGGCAAGAGGAACATTATAAGAAAACCCGCCGCTAAACAGATAGAAAACTTTTTAATCTTCATGCCGCTCCCCGTTTCATAATAATTTTCCACTATAAAACAAGAGGCCTAAAAAGAGTACCAAAGCTTTAGTATCTTTAGTATCCTTTTTAAAGGCCTCTGTCTATAAATATTTATATTCCTCTTGCCGGAAAAAATAACAGGCTTTCAGTTTACGGGGGTAAGCATGTCATGTCTTAAAACCGTCCCGTCGTCCCTGACCTTTTGGATAACTATATTGTCCGCCCTCTCAATGGTCACCTTTAAGCCCCAGCCCTTCAGATAATCCACAACCCCGTTCATCATTCTAAGGGAGTTCTCCAGCTTGTCAGGATCGGCAATCGCCTTAACTACAAAGGGAGGGAGCATCTGTCTGCCATTTATCATAATGTACTTGCCCGCCAGCCTTATCTCGCTCATGGCCACTATTCGCTCTTCGTTTATAGAAATGGCTTGAGCTTCCGAAGCCTTCAGCTCATTCACCAGTGTCAGCAAATCAGTGTCCTGCACATAGCTTTCCCCATCGTCCACCGTAATGATAAGCCCGGGGCCTTTTACGTCCTTGAGCCCTGCCAGCAGGCGGTATCGCTCCAGCTGGCTTGTCAGGGTGTTTATTTTTTCATCCCTGTCATCCCGCCGCATTGCCTCTTCAAACTCATCCACCCTTTTCTGGAGCTCTTCCAAATTGTTTCTTAACCTCTGGTTGTTGTTTTTTTCCGCTATGAGCAAGTCTTTCAACTCTTCCAGTCTCTTGTTTTCAAGGCTTGCCCTTTCGTTATTGCTTTTTACGCTCTCATACTGCCATGACAGCATTACGCCCAGAATTACACACACCAGGGTCAACGCGATATTCTTGTACAGTTTTATCAACTTTCTCCCCCCAATCCTGAGGCAAGAGGGTATTTCTCTTCCCACCTGTATCCGGGCACCAGGATATCGTCAGATTTTCTGATATCGATCCTTATTCCGTATATGCTCACCAGGACCGAAACAACGGCGCTTTCCGAAAGCTCTCTGTACAACCTGTCAGGATCACCTATGGCTTTTACAACAAAGGGCCGCGGATACCTGTTCTTATTCACCCTCACGTTTGGCCCGGCACAAATTACCTCGCTGGTGTTTATGATCCTCTCCTCATTTATAGAAATGGCCTGGGCCCCTGCCTTTTTAAGCTCATTTAAAATCCTTATTAAATCCGAGTCATGGACCAGGAGTTCTTCAATGTTTTTCACTTCAGCGTAAGGGGCGTCATCTATGGTAACAATGACCCCTCTTCCCCTGACATCGGTAAGGCCCGCTAAAAGCCTGGTCTTTTCTATTTCCTTCATGAGCTCATCCATGTACTCCTGGTATTCCGAGTCCGCAGCCAGGGTTTCGGCCAGTTCTCTCATGCGGACGTCGAGAAGTTCCTGGCTTTCAACGACTTTCTTCAGGAGCTCGGCGTTTTTGGCCCTCTCCAGCTCAAGCTGTTCCCTGTACTGCCGGCTGACCTCAATAACAGTAGAACTCTTTTTCCGGGCGTTTATGGTGCTTTTAAACTGCGCAGAAAGCATTAGCCCAAGGACCAGGAGGGCAAGAAAAAAGACAAGTTTTCTGTCCAGCTTCATTTTACCAGCAGCTTTGCCCCCCTTATCGCTTTCGATAATACACCCTGAGCATACGGTTAAGTCATTAAAAGCAGTTAGTATTCATTTATAATTCTACTATAAACCGTTACTATTTCAATATGTTTAATTTTGGTATCCGCCGGGCACACCTATCCCGGGCCGACGCTTTTTGCCATGCCGTTGCCGAATATCATTTTTGGTTTATTTCCCTTATTTTGTTCACGTAAACATTGGTCAGTTCCTCGGCAAATTCCGCTGAACTGCTCTCGGAAATCACTTTGACCGCCGGTTTTTCCGCGTCGGGAAGCACCATTACCCAGCCCTCGTTGCGGTGTATCTTTACTCCTTCTATGGTCTCTATATTCCCGCCGGCGTTCTCCCGCATTATCTCCCTTATCACCCTGCCCTTGGCGTCCCAGGGGCACTCTACCTCGGCTTTCTTTATGTGAATCTCCGGTATCATGTCCACCAGGTCCGAAAGCCTGTAGCCGTTTAAGCTCATAAAGTCCAGTATCTTAACCAGGCCCGCCATAGCGTCAAAGTGCATAATAAACTGGTCAAGCATTTCTTTGCCCGTATCCGGCCCCAGCATTTTGCCCATGAAGTCCTGAAGGGACGTCTTGGTCCTGACGATTTTACCCATGTGTTCCCGGGCTATTTTCTCAACGGCGCTGCTGGCGGAAAGCGGGACCACAACGGTGCTTCCCCGCATGGCCTTTAGGGTAATAATGGACACCAGTACCATAAACATATCTTCGGTAATAACTCTGCCCAAATTGTCCACCAGCAGCATTTTTTCAAAAGTGTTTCCTATCCCGGCCCCAAGGTCAAAGCCGCCTTCCCTTACCTTGCCTGCAAAAGCCTTGAGGCTTTCTTCACCGTTTTCGCCGTTGGACAGTATCCCATCCGCCCCTTCCCAGCGGCAACCCAGTTCCCCGAGGAGCTGCCCCATTGTTTTTGTCACATACTCCGACCGGCTGGTAATAAGAATTTTATAGTCCATATCTTTTGACTCCACGCCGTTGATAATGTTCCTCAGGTAGTAACTGCCGTAATCCGGCACTGTTGTGACCTGTTTTACATCCTTTCCCTCGCACCTTTTAAAGTCCTCTTTTATAAAGGCGTTCTCCACTTTCCTTTCCATTGACCTGTCAATGTCCCCGCCGGACTTGTCAAGGAAGCCGATAAAGATTTTTGACCCATCAGGGCTAAAGGCCGCCAGGTGGATACCTCCGTCCATTTTGAAAAACCTTACGGCATTCCTGGCCGCCGGAAGGGGCATCTTTCCCAGGTCACAGACCTGAAGGCCGGAAGACTGCAAGCCGGCAATAATTGATGTTTTTAACATGCTGGCCGGATTGCTGTCGTCACAGCTTACCCCGATGGCGGCCTTACCCTTGAACACGGACCCGTAAGCCGCCCCAAGCCTTGAAACAAACTCCGGGCTTATGTCCACATTGGTCTGGCCCACTATGCCCCTGTTGCCAAAGAGGGAACGGCTGAACTTGGAACCCCAGACCATATTGTAGTTTACTTCTGTCCCCATATCTATGAGTTTTCCCGGCCATACCTTCACATTGGGCTTTACCAGGGCATCCTCACTGACCAGGCTCTCATCCCCCACCACCGAATTTTCAAAAACTGAAGCCCCGCTCTTTAAGTGAACCTTGTCGCAGATTACACTTCCCCGAAGCTGGACCCCTTCATCCACAAAACAGTGGTTCCATATTATTCCCCTCTTAATGCTGGCCCGGCTGTTTATGGTGTTGTTGTCCCCCATGGAGGTGTAGCCGCCGATATGGGCATTCCTCTTTATCCTGTTGTTGGCTCCTATGAGGCAGGGCGGTTCAATGACAGTCCCTTCTTCTATTTCCGTAGTCTCGTCCACCCAGACCCCTTTTTTTATCTCCCTTCCCGGAATCATCACGTCCACCTTTCCGTCCAATACGTCATAGTTGGCCTGACGGTAGGTGTTTAAGTCCCCGATATCGCACCAGTAGTCGTCGGTGACAAAGCCGTAAAGGGGCTTTCCTTCTTTTAAGAGAAGAGGGAACAGGTCCTTGCTGAAGTCAAACACCTCCCCTTTTTTATAAAAACCGAAAACCTCCGGGGAGAGAATGTAGATGCCCGTGTTTACCGTGTCGCTGAAGACTTCGCTCCAGCTGGGCTTTTCGAGAAAACGGATAATCCGTCCGTCTTCGTTGGTCACCACCACCCCATACTCTAAAGGAATGTTAACCCTCTTCAGCACCAGGGTGGCAAAGGCTCCCTTCTTCCGGTGGAAGTCCAGGGCCTTGCTTATATCCAGATCGGTTAAGGCGTCACCGCTTATCACCACGAAAGTGTCTTTAAGATAATCCTCCGCGTTTTTGACGCTCCCCGCTGTGCCCAGGGGAACCCTTTCCACGAAATAGCTCATGTTGACGCCAAAGTCGGCTCCGTCGCCGAAGTACTCCTTTATTTTCTCAGGCATATACAAAAGCGTAACCAGTATGTCACTAAAGCCATGTTTTTTCAAAAGGTTTACAATATGCTCCATTACGGGTTTGTTGGCGACAGGAACCATGGGCTTGGGTCTTCCGCAGGTAAGAGGCCTGAGTCTCGTACCTTCACCTCCGGCCATGATTACAGCCTTCATTAAAGTCATCCTTTCTCCGCTTTTTTTAAAACAAAAATCCTTAGTCATGCAAAAAGGCAAAAAATCCGCCTTCCCTTATATTTTTTGTTCTGCCTGGGCTTTTAATGCACGCGGCTCAAACGCTTGAGTTTCCATTTATGATTTTGGTCACGGCTTAAAAGTGTTATTCCTGAAAATATATTGAAGTTGCCGGTATTCCACATTTTTTTTTCTTTCAGGAGTAATAATAAAAAGGAAAGGAGGATGAGAAATGTTGAAGGTTTCAGGGAAAATAAACAGCGAGTACCAGGAAAACGGTGTTTTCATAAGCCCTATGGCGCCGTCGCCCGGGGAAAAGGTGAAACTCATTTATGATGGGCTCCTGGCCAAAAGCGGGGCAACTGAAGTATACGCCCACGTGGGTTTTGGCTCCAAATGGGAAAACCGGGCTTATTACAAGATGTCAAAAACCAAAGCAGGTTTTGAAACTTCCATACCCGTCAT
>JAKOSZ010000287.1 GCA_029776555.1 Bacillota bacterium
CCGCCGTCCTGTCCGCTTCCCCAATCACTGCCTTAAGCTCAGTTAAAAAGGCTCTTGTGCTTACGGCAAGGCCCTCCATCTCGTCCAGCCGCGCCCTGGCCGCCTCCAGATCCTCCAGGCTTGAATAAGCGTACCGGTTAAAGCTGCGGACCAAACCGTTGGCGCTGTCAACCTGCTTCTCAAGCTGCCTTCTTTTCTCCCTCACCTTTTTTTCTTCCTTTGAGAACAGCGCCTTCTCGGGAAGCTTTGAAGAAACTAACCAGTCCGCCATACCGGGCACAGCCTTAATGGGGGCCCTGTACTTCATGTACTCCAGTACCTGCCTTTTATACACCTCTTCCGACAAAAGCCCTTCCATACCCTCAACCCGGGTGGATTCCCCGTCGGCTGCCAGCTCAAAGCTCAAAAGGTTAAACAAGCCGTCCCCTTCCTCCAGGTTGGCCTCCAGGTACTTTAAGAACTCCCTTTCAAGAGTGCCCGCTTCCCTTACGTCTTTCCCAAAAATGCCGTAGCCGCCGATAAGCTCCGGGGCATAGCCTGCCAGCACGGACCTTAAGGCCGCGTTTATGGCGCTTTCCACTTTTCTTTCCGCCGCCATTATCCTGGCCAGGTCCACAAACACTCCGGTTATCGCCAGCATGGCCGACAAAAGCAGGCACTGGAAAACCGTTACGCCTCCCCTCTGGTTCTTAAGGAAACCTTTCACTCTCCCACCCCGCTTTGGCCGGCCAGTTTGTTTTTCAGGTCGGACAGGATTCCTGTCAGGCCGAAGCGATGGGAAATCCCGGCCGAGTATTCCCTTACTATGTCCAGGTTCCTTATGTACTCCGGAGGGTCAACAACCTGGGAGACCGCCTCACCGGAAAGGCTCAGGCTGTTTCTCCCGCCAAAAAGGGCCCTTATGCCCTTCACAGGTATTTCAATTTCCTGGGTCACCCTTACCTTAAGCTCGCGGTTTACCAGGTTGTTTTTATACTCAATGGAAAGCTCCAGCGGCCCTGTCCTTAAAAGCCCTCCTTCTTCAAGCACCGAATACACTGCCTCCCTGATCTTAAAAATTTTTCGCCCCACCAGGTCCTGCTCAAGGCTTGCCGGGAACTTGCCCCGTATCCGGCTCAAATCTTCCCAGGCTTCAACCCTCTCATGGAACTTCTTCCCCGAAGCAATACAGTCTTCCAGCAGGGCGTAGTAGAGGGAGTCCCTTGGGTAATCCGGATTGACCCATCCGTCTTCTATATTCTTTCGGCTGTCGGTCCAGACCTGGGCCCCCTGCTGGGAAGCCCTGGATGCGGCCTTAACCAGGAGGGCCTTCTGGCAGAGCAGGAGGAAAGACACTACCAGCCCTGCCAGGACAAGAAGCATTGCGGGCATAATAACGGCAGCCTCCACCACGGCGCCGCCTTTTTCCTCACGGACTTTCCTTCCCAACGGCCGGTTCCCCCTTCCGTCTTTGGTACAAGGCACGTGGTGTAAAATGGTGCCTTCACAGAATATATTACACTATTTTTAATGAAAAATAAAGAATAATATCCATTAATGTAAAAATTTAATATTAATATTTAGAAATATACACCAATGGCAATCAATTTGGAATTGGCAGCGATTAGAATTCCACCGGGCAGGAATGATAAAGGCCTGTCACTTTATGGCGGGTTCCGTAATCGAAGAGGACCACCGTCTCCTTAAAGTCCGCCTCGCCTCTTTCCATCCAGCCCATCACATCGAAATCAAAGGCTTCAAAATGGACCTTTCTGAGCAGTTCCCCGGGAGTGAGGCTTATGTAAGACGGGAGGTAACGTTTCCTCTTGACTTCATCCAAAAGGAAGGCCCGGCACCTTTCTTTAAAATCCGGGATTTCCTTGCGTTTTAGCTTTGGGGGAAGGCTGCCCGTGCTGTCCGAGAGCAGGAAGTCAAACTTCAGAAGCTCGTTTACTGCCAAAGCGTCCCTTTCTCCCAAAGAAGGCAGTATAAACTCCAGCAGTATGTCACCGGCTTCCCTGTAGGATATCCGCCTCTCCCACGCCCCGATCTTTCTGTAATAGCCATAAAGCCGGATAAAGAAATCCAGGGCCGAAGGGTAAAGCTGTTTTGCCAGGTACTTAAGGGTGTTGGAAAACCTCTTGGAATTGTAGTACCTTTCCAGCATATGCTCCGCGCCCTTTAGCAGCAGCAAATCCCCGTAGGACATGCTGTTGCTGCTTAAGACCTCATAGGGAGGGTAGTCGGTATAGCTGTAGCCGTATAGGGGGGCTTCGTTCCTGATGGCTGAGCCTTTTAACAGCTTGAGAAAACCCAGCTGCAGTTTATGGGCATTAAGCCCGTATACCCTGTTAAAGGCCTTTTCAAAAGAAGAAAGGCTTTCCCCGGGCAAGCCGGCAATCAGGTCAAGGTGGATGTGGGTGTTTTTCATTGACAGGAGTTTTTCAATGTTGGAAAAGGCTTTTTCCAGGTCGGTCCTGCGCCCCACGGCTTCCAGGGAAGCCGGGCTTGTGGTCTGGATCCCGATTTCGAACTGTATCAGCCCCGGAGGGGCTTTCGAGATTAAATTAAGCATCTTATCGTCAAACAGTTCCGCCACCGCTTCGAAGTGAAACCTGGTGTCCGGGGCAAGGCTCATAATATAGCCTAAAATCTCCATTGTCCTTTCCTTTTGAAGGTTAAAGGTCCTGTCAACGAACTTCACCAGTTTTACGCCCCGCTTTATAAGGCGGTTTAGGTCCCCCTTTACCCTTTCCATGGAGAAGTACCTTACCCCCCGGCTTGTGGAGGAAAGGCAGTAGGAGCAGCAAAAGGGGCATCCCCTTGACGATTCGAAGTACACTATCCTGTCGCCTATGGCCGTAAGCATCTCGTCGGTATAAGGCGAAGGCAGGAGGTCAAGGTCCTCTATCCCGTGGTACAGGCCGTTGGAACAGACACGGCCGTCCCTCCTGTAGCAAAGGCCGGGGATGGACTCTTCCGGCACTTCCCCGCCCGAAAGCCTTGACAAAAGCATCTTGAAGGGCAGTTCCCCTTCTCCGGATATGACGTAGTCCACAAAGGGGTTTTCCTCCATCAATTCCTTTCCGTCATGGGAAACCTCCGGCCCCCCAAGGACAATCTTCAGGCCGGGAAGGACTTTTTTAAGGTTGGAAGACAGCTTAAGGATGTAGTCAATGTTCCAGATGTAGCACGAAAAAGCCGCCACATCGGGTTTCTCCAGGAAAATAGAGGACAAAACCAGGTCCTTCCTGTCATTTATGGTGTGTTCCAGTATCTTTATTTCTCCGCAGCCCTTTCCGCAATACTCCTTGATGTACCACAGGGCCAGGGACGAGTGGACGTACTGTGAATTTATTCCAACCAACAGCGTCTTCATGTCTATACCCCGCTCTCGACGTGATGTCTATTATACATAAGGGCTTAAGAAAAGTGAACCTCCCACGACTAAAGTCGCAGGCTTCTAACCTCACGGTTAGAATTTCCTGCTTCTTCGTCCTCGTAACCTACTAACTCCACAGGCGTAACTTCGGA
>JAKOSZ010000288.1 GCA_029776555.1 Bacillota bacterium
TGCCCTCAAAGGTGTCCATGGCGTCAAAGTATTGGGTCCCGCAGCCTTCAAACCTTCCTCCCCAGCTCCCCCAGGCAGGTTTCATGGGTTCACCCAATCCGTTGGGGATGAGATACAGAAAAGACGGGGTGTCACCCTCTTTTATTCCCCGGACCTTGCCCAGCCTCCGGGAAAAAATATCCCCTCCGTCGTAAACCGGGTAGGCTTCGCCCAGAGGGCCATGCTCACAGCAAACGTGGGCTTTAACCCACTCCGGTGAAACCAGTGAAGGGTCTCCGTCCCTGTACATTCCCCGCATGGCCCTGTAGCATGTAATATAGAAGAGGTCGGGATGGTTTTTCCTTATCCAGGGGCCGCTTTCATCATACTGGTCCCCGATGGCATATACCCTGATCCTTGACCTGAACCTGGCCGCTTCCTCGGGACTGCGCTCCCGAGACACCCTCCACAGGGCCTGGGCCAGATCGGTAGGCGCTCCCCAGACAAGGATCCAGACGGGCCTGGGGTCCGGCTTGTCAACCACCTGTATAATCCAGTCGGAAGCTTCAGTGTCTTTTCCATGGCCTATTTGATCCATCCCGCACTTGGGGTTTCCGGCCTTTATGCAGCTTAAAAGGGTCTCCCCGGAAGGATAGCGGCTGTCGTGCAGAAGGAGGTTGCCGTGGACTTTCCCGTAGGCTCTTACTATAGCCTCGATATATTCCTGCTTGACCCCTTTCCAGTGCTCCGTATAGGTGGCTATAAGCCCCTCTATCTCAAAGTCATTGGCGTAGAGCATCAGCCTCACCAGGGACTGGGTGTCGTCCGGCTCCTTGAATCCGCCTTTTAGGCTGCTGATATCGGTAAGCACAATTACCCTTATTCTTTCCTTGCCGTCAATTGCGCTCATCAAGCCTCACCCTGTTAAGTTCCATTATTTAAAATGCTTTCGCTTTTTCACCAGTGCTTTTATTTTAACACTTCAGGAGCTAAGCCGTAAGCCCCTGCCGCATATAAAAACGGACCGGCAAAGGTCTTTGCTGCCTTTGCACGGTCCCGTCATCTGCCAATCTCTCAATTATTTTATGAAGTACTCCCTGTCTGCGGCCAGGTAGGTAAACAGGGCCTCGGGGTCGTCAGTAAGCTCAAACTTGACCGTTACCCTCTCCCTTTTAACCAGTTTGGCATAGTCCTCAGACGTGAACATCTCAAGCAGATATTTTTCCACGTCATCAGGGGCAGTTTTAGTCTGGGCCTTATCCATAATAGTCTTCATAACCGGGCCTGCGGAATCGTAATCATCCCAGTAGTCGGTTTCATATAACTCCACCCCTTCAAAGGTGGCGATATAGGCATTGTTGTCTTTTTTGATGCTTATGAGGCGGTAGTATACGCCGCCATGGTCATCCCAGCCCGTGGCCCTGTATCCCGAGCCGGTGTATATGACAAATGAAGAGTCTTTGGGGGTGTATTTCAAATCCTTAAAATATCTCCCCACTGTTCTGTCAAAAACTTCTTCGGATACAATCAGCTCCTGCTCCGGGCCGCGTTCATATTCACCGGCTAAGGAAAAGCCGAAATGCGTCAGCTCATCCCAGTCCGGGGATCCGCCTTCCGTCATGGACGGCAGCAGCCGCAACTCAAGCCGGTGTTCGCTGTAATAGTTAAA
>JAKOSZ010000289.1 GCA_029776555.1 Bacillota bacterium
ATGTTGTCCTTCATAGCATATTTTTACTTTAATACTATCAGACATCTTACTTACCTCTTTCATGTTACAAATCTTATTTATATTATTCAAAACATTTCTGAATTTTCCTTCTACATATGAGCTTCCTCCTCAGTTTTTTGCAAAACGAAATTCGAAACCAGCTAAATATTATTGTTGGTGAAATATGCTCTCGTTGCATCACCATCTCCGCCCTTGACATAATCACGCGATGACCATTACTCCACATGTGCCTTATATTCAACTCAACCATTACCGAGGAAGTCTTTACTAAACTCACTGCAAACCCAACCCTTTTGTGAGAAAATTGTAAAAAAGCCCTTTTTCTTCATCGCTCTTTTAGAGACAGTTACTCTATTATGGTTTATTATGGAGAATAGAAACATGGTGGTTCCCATTTTCTGTTCAGACAAAAGAACGTACCCGTGTTTAAATAAAAAAAGAGCCGCTAACCTTTGATATTAGCGGGTTTTTCTTTGGAGCTGGCGGGCGGACTCGAACCCCCGACCTGCTGATTACAAGTCAGCTGCTCTACCGGCTGAGCTACGCCAGCATATAAAGAAACTCATCTCTTTTGGCCGGTGTTATATTTATGGCGACCCGGAAGGGACTCGAACCCTCGGCCTCTAGCGTGACAGGCTAGCGTTCTAACCAACTGAACTACCGGGCCGCGTGTTTTATTCCAATGCCAACCGACAGAGAATATTCTAACGAGCCTCTGGCAAAAAGTCAAGTGAAAAGTAATTCTGCGTTGCCTATTTTCGGAGTTATATTAATAGTTACTTATTTACGGTATTATGTTAATATATGAATAGGGACTAATCGCAAAAGGAGGAACGCGTTATGAGCAACGGTAAGCTTAAGACCCTTGTCATGGGCGACTACACAAACCCACCTCATCATCCCCTGGGCCAGGTAGAAAAAGTATTCACAGAAATACTGTCAGAGAACTGCCAGCTGACATTCAGCGAAGACAGAAGCTTGCTGGAGCGGGAAAGCTTAAACAGTTTTGACCTGCTGGTCTCGTATCTGGACACTTGGGAACAACCCATGGATCTCAAATACCTCGGCAATCTTTTGTCATTTGTAGCCCAGGGCGGCGGATTCCTGGTTCTGCACAACGGAATGTCCTACCAGTACCATCCCGAATTTGCCCAGCTGGTAGGAGCAAAATTCAACGGCCATCCTCGCCGCCGTGATCTCACCTTCAAACTGAGGCAGGAAGGCCATCCGATTACCCAGGGCATAGATGACTTCATTATCAATGAGGAGCCCTACAGGTTTATAATCTGCAACTTCAGCAAATCCACCATTTTCATGGAATATGAATTCGAAGGTTCCCTCATGCCCGCCGGCTGGTGCCACACTTACGGACTTGGAAGAGTGGTGTACCTGATGCCCGGCCATAACCAGGACTCATTCTCCATTCCCGAATACCAGAAACTTATTGCAAGAGGGGCATTATGGGCCGGTAAAAGGATATAACGCGATTTCATTATAAACGACTGTCAATGGAGGAGGGGGTGGAGAACCCCCTCCAAAAATGCAAAGGCCGATTGGGGACTGATTTGTATAATTGGATTCATTAAATAGAGCCTTTGGCGGGAGTACAAAAACACCTTCTATAAACTACCGCCAAATGCCCGTAACAGGGCAGGATATCAAGGCCTGGCGCAGAAGCCAGGGATATAATGCCTTACTCAACGGTAATCACCTGTTCCCTCTCCCGGCCCACTCCTATATATTTTATCCTCACCCCTGCCAATTCCTCTATCCTTTTAAGGTATTTTTTGGCGTTGCCAGGCAAATCCCGGTAATCCCTGATACCGGATATGTCCTCATCCCAGCCTTCAAATTCTTCATATACCGGTTTACACCTTGCAAACTCGGTGAGGCTCGCCGGAATCCGGTTTATCTCTTTTCCGTTCTTCATATAAGCCCTGCAGAGCTTTATGGTGCCCAGTTTGCCGATGGTGTCTAGGTGGTTAATGGCAAGCCAGGTTATTCCGTTAATCCTGGCAGCATACCTTATCATCACCGTATCAAGCCAACCGCAGCGCCTGGGCCTTCCGGTAACCGTGCCATACTCACCGCCCAGCTCCCTTATCCTGTCGCCGGTTTCATTGTCCTGTTCCGTGGGAAATGGCCCGGCGCCAACCCTTGACGTATATGCCTTCAAGACGCCGTAGACCTCATCAATGCAGGTGGGGCCGATACCGGCTCCGATGCAGACCCCTCCGGCTACGGCAGAGGAAGATGTCACGTAAGGGAAAGAGCCAAAATCCAGGTCCAGCATGGTGGCCTGCGCCCCTTCGAAAAGAATTTCCCTGCCCTCATCAATGGCTTTGTGTATGAGGACTGTGGTATCCGTTATTCTTTCTTTTAAGGCCTCCGCATACCCCATATACTCCTCAATGATTTTATCAGCATCAAAAGCCTTTTCCCCGTACGCATAAGATATGATTTTATTCTTAATTTTCAGGTTGGCCTTCACCTTTTTAACAAAGACGTCCTTTTCCAAAAGGTCACACATTCTAATGCCGTCCCTGGCGGTTTTGTCCGAATATGCGGGCCCGATGCCTCTTTTGGTGGTCCCCAGCCTGGCATCTCCCCTCGCCTTTTCCTGCAACTCATCAAGGGCCTTGTGGTAAGGCATGATAAGGTGAGCCCTGTCGCTGATAAACAGCCGGGACATATCCACGCCTTTTCCTTCCAGTTCCTTCATCTCAGCAGTCAATACCGCGGGGTCTATTACCACCCCGTTGCCAATGACGCAGGTCTTACCTCTGTGCAGTATGCCCGTAGGTATAAGGCTTAAAGCATACTTCAGCCCATTTACAACAACAGTGTGTCCCGCATTGCTTCCTCCGGAATACCTCACTACCACATCCGCTTTGCCGGCAAGAATATCAATATATTTACCCTTGCCCTCGTCGCCCCACTGGGTCCCGATTACAACTCTGACTGCCATCCTGCCATCCCTCCATAAACTATAAAATAACTGAACGTTCGGTTTTGTTAATCCCGCCTTTTCCCCGGAAGAATTAACTCCGCCTGTTTAGCGCGATTTAACGCTTTTAACTTTGAAGAACACACTCTTATTTTATCATATTTTCCGAACTATTTTGCTTAAAAATATTAAAATATTCGGGTATTTTGAGGCAAAAAAATAAGACAGTTGCCTGTCTTATTTTCGGTCTGATCACAAACCTTATGACTGTTTAACTAACTGCCCTTCTTTTCAAGGTAGTCGTTTATTTCCCTGACGACCTCATCCGCGTCAATCCCGTGAATAGTACAGGCCTCTTCAAGGCTTTCCCCCTGGGCGGAAGGGCAGCCCAGACAATGCATGCCGGCTCTTAAAAGAATCGGCACGGTCCCTTTGTCTATCCTTAAAATGTCAGCTATTAACATATCCTTAGTAACCTTGGCCATAATCTCACTCCTTCTGCAACAACAATTGTTACACATTTAAATATACCCTATTTTCGTCACCTGGTGCAACAAAACTTTTCGAATCAGTATTTACCACTTACCGTTTATTTTAAACTTCCCGGGGTTTATTTAAATATGCGGCAAATAATTCCGTTTCCGTATGGAATTTTTGGCTTAATAAACATGATGTTTACCCCCAGGGCCGGCAGCCTGGAGTTCTATCCAACGTTGGAACAGGTTTAGGAATTAAAGAAAATCCTGCGGTCAGAAGCCACCGCGACCAACAGCCCGCAAAGGGTTTAACAATAAAATTCAGCTCTGCGGAGAAGACCTGTATTTTTCCCTGCCCGTGCGGTATAAGTCGCTGCCGTAACTGTCCACGACGACTATTGCCGGAAAATCCTTCACTACGAGTTTCCTTACCGCTTCAGGCCCAAGATGGGGAAAGGCTATTACTTCCTGGCTTACTATCTTTTGCGCGAGAAGGGCCCCGGCCCCTCCGACGGCGCCAAAATATACGGAGCCATACTCCTTCATGGCTTGTTTTACCGCATCGCTCCTTAAGCCTTTTCCTATCATCCCCTTAAGCCCCAGTTTTATAAGTTCGGGAGCATATGCGTCCATCCTGCCGCTTGTGGTTGGTCCTGCCGAGCCTATGGGCATCCCGGGTTTGGCCGGGCAGGGCCCCACATAGTAAATAACCTGGTTTTTTATGTCAAAAGGCAGTTCCTCGCCCCTTTTCAAAAGCTCAAGCATAAGCTTATGAGCCGCATCCCTTGCCGCGTATATCACGCCGTTTATGCTGACTTCATCCCCGCATTTTAAGCTTTTTACCACGTCAATGGTAAGGGGTGTATGAATGACCTTCACCATTTTAAACCTCCGAGTCCTTTCACAGCATTTTGACTTGGGCCCGTCTGAACCGCCATCCGCCCGTCCTAACTTCCGTAAGCCAGCTGCTCACAGTTCTGCTTCCGCGTGCCTTATGGCATGACAGCTTATGTTAACCGCCACGGGCAGTCCCGCTATATGGGTGGGGAAAACCTCGATATGCACCGCCAAAGCGGTAACCGTGCCCCCGAGCCCCGCGGGTCCGACGCCCAGCCTGTTTATCTCGCTCAAAAGCTCTTTCTCCAGCCTGTCTAAGCTTTCCCGGGGATTGGGCTCCCCTATGGGCCTTAAGAGGGCTTTTTTGGCCAGCAGCGCCGCCTTCTCCATCGTGCCTCCTATGCCGACCCCCACCAGCAGCGGCGGACAGGGGTTGGGACCGGCGGCGTCTACCGTGTCTATCACAAACCTTTTTACCCCTTCCAGCCCGTCAGAGGGTTTCAGCATGCCAAGAGCGCTCATGTTTTCGCTGCCGAAGCCTTTGGGCGCAACGCATATCTTAAGCCTGTCTCCTTTTACAAGCTCATAGTGGATTACAGCCGGTGTATTGTCCCCCGTGTTAACCCGTTCTATGGGATCGGCCACCACCGACTGGCGGAGACAGCCCTTCCTGTAACCCCGCCTCACCCCTTCGATTATTGCCTCGGAAATGTCTCCCCCTGTGACCTGAACGTCCTGCCCCAGCTCAACGAACACCACGGCCATTCCGGTGTCCTGGCATATTGCCATGTTCTTTTCCCTGGCCAGTCTGGCGTTTTCAATGAGCTGTTTCAGCACGTTCCGGCCTATTTCGGATTTTTCGGCGCCGTAAGCCTTAACAAGGGCTTCTTCAACGTCCCTGTTTAAGTCGCAGTTGGCATTTATGCAGAGCCTTTCAACAGCTTCCGTAATCCTATCGGCACTGACAGTCCTCATTTTACCTCCCGGGAACCCCTTTTTCTTAAATTTTAATATCAGCAGAACAATTAAGCAAGAAGGCGTTTCAGCCCGCTTAAGCTCCCGCTTCGTCTTTCCATATACCCTGCCGGCAGGAGGATATTGAGCGGCAAGGCGCGCAGCAGGAAATGGAAGGCCGGGCAATCTTTCTTGATGGCGGGAGGGCAAGAATTTTAGTATAATAGATATGGAGGAAGGCTCATACTCATGGTTTTATCTGCCGGTGTTTTTATTTCAAACCTGTCTGTGGGCACTTTACCATCAATAGTCAAGGAAAGGGGTAAATACCTTTGAGCGCGCCTTTTAACATACTGGTTTGCGTCACCCAGCAAAAAACCTGCGAGAGACTTATAAGAAAGGCTGCCGCCTTAAGGGACGAGAAAAAGGGCGAGCTTTTCGTAATCCACGTGGCCAGGAACGAGTGGAACTTTCTTGGCAGCAAAAAAGAAGGAGAGGCCCTGGAATACCTATTTGGCATATCCAAGTCCTTCGGAGCGGACTTAACCGTTCTTAAATCCGATGACATACTGGGAACTATTGTGGAATTTGTCAGGAAAAACAACGTCAACCTGGTGATTCTGGGAGAATCCAAAAACCAGCGCAGGGAAATCGATTATGCGGAGGAACTGAAAAAAATGTTGAAAAATGTCGAAGTCTCAGTTGTGCCTCAATAGCGGTTATGCTGCCAGGTTGACCAGTACCCAGGTAAAATGATACAGTATTGACCACTTTTTTTAAAAAAAAGCAAGAAAAAGATTGAATTTTAAAAAATAATAGTTCTTAAAGCCTAATTAATTCCTAAAAGCTTGACTTCATGCGGCATTCATTATAAAATAATGTCGAATTCCAAATATAGGAGGTTTTGCTATGAATAAAATGGAACTCAGGGACGCCATTGCTGCTAAGTCAGGCTTAAGCAAGAAAAACAGCGAAGCCGCTCTTAATGCTTTCATCGCTTCGGTGCAGGAAGCACTTAAGAAAGGCGAAAGGGTTGTACTGGTCGGATTCGGTACTTTCGAAGTAAGAAAGAGAGCAGCAAGGAAGGGCAGAAACCCGCAGACCAAGAAAGAAATCCTTATCCCCGCATCAAAGGCACCGGTATTCAAAGCAGGGAAGGCATTAAAAGAAATCGTTAACAAGAAGTAGTCATTTATTACATAGGGGGCTTTTCAGCCCCCAAATAAATTATATTGCAGGTTAAACCATACGGGGCTTTAAGCCCCGTTTCTTTTTTCAAAAAAAGTAACTCTTTAAAGTTTTTCCCGCAAGTCCTCCGCCGGCCGTAACCAAGTCACCGCTTTTCATTTAATAGCGAAAATATCTCATCCGCTATCTCATCTGCCCGCTTCCCGGTACAGTCTACGGTCATGTCGGCATACTTCCGGTATAAGGGCAGCCTTTCCCTGTACAGCGCCAGTAAATCCTGTCCGTCTCTTCTTGCCAGCCGCCTTCCCGGCAACTGCCTCTCTTCTATGTCCCTGTAGCGGGTATCCAAAAAAATCACCGTTCCGCCCTTTTTTAAATGTTCCATGGCCTCCGCCCCGTAAATCACGCTCCCCCCGGTGGCAATAACGTGGTCTTGAACGTCTATTCCCAGCACTGTCCTCTCCTGGGCTTCAAGGAAGTATTCCAGGCCATGTTTTGAGACAATATCCCTGGGGCTTAAACCTTCCGCATCCTTAACAAGGGAGTCGGTGTCAATAAAGCCGAAGTTCAGCCTGGCTGACAGGATTTTGCCCACAGTGCTTTTGCCGGAGCCAGGCATACCTATTAAAACAACATTCTTCCCCACGGAAAGCTAAACCTCCTTAACCATGTCAATGCATGCCCCTGACCTTTGCAAAATCTCCACAAAATCCGGGAAGGTCACATTTATTGCCTCAGCCGTATCTATTGCCGTCTCCCCGTCGGCGTTGAGCCCGGCCAGGGCAAGCGCCATTACCACCCTGTGGTCATGGTGTCCGTTCAAACGGCAGCCTTTAAGCCGGCTTCTTCTTATCACCAATCCGTCCGGGAGTTCATAAATTTCCGCCCCCATTTTAGCCAGTTCCGTGCACATGACGTGTATCCTGTCCGTCTCTTTAATCCTGGCCTGGGGTACGTTGACAAGCCTCGTCTCACCTTCGGCGAAGCATCCGGCCACCGCCATGGCCGGCAGGGCGTCAGGAGTAGAATTCAGGTCCAGGACCTGCCCTTCCAGTCCCCTTCCCCTTACCGTAATATAATCCTCACCATACTCTACCAGGGCCCCCATTTTCTCAAGCATGCGGAACACCTCTTTATCCCCCTGGGGATCGCTCATATCGAGGTTTTCAAGTACAAACTCCCCCCCTGAAACGGCGGCAAGAACGGCAAGGAAGGTGGCCGAGGAAAAATCGCCGGGAATTCTCATATTAAAGGCAGGGTACTTCTGGCCTCCGTATAGGGTGAATCGCCCGTAGTTGTCATTTTCATACCTGATTCCCAGCCTGTCCAGCCACCAGAGGGTCATGTCCACGTAGGGAACTTCATTAAGCCGGGTCACAGCTATATGGGTGTTGCCGTCCAGGAGCGGCGCATGGATAAGGAGGGCGGACAAATACTGGGACGTGATGGAATCCAGGTCGGTTTTTCCGCCTTTCATCCTGCCCTTTACCACAACAGGGGCCAAGCCGTTGCCCCTGGTGGAAAAAGCACTGGCGCCCAGGTTGTTTAAAGCCTCCAGCAAGGGGCCCAGCTGTCTTGACCTGATCTGCCGGTCACCGGTGAAAACGGTCCAACCGGTGCCCAGGGCTGACGCGGCAACCCCAAACCTTAAAGTGGTACCTGAATTCCCCACATTGATCACGTCATCCGGAACTTTAGGTCTTCCCCCATGGCCTCTGACGGTACAGCTTCTCCCTTCAAGGCTGACCTCCGCCCCCAGGGCCCTGCAGGTTTCCATGGCCGAGAGGGCGTCTTCGGAGATCAGGAGCTCTTCAATGGTGGAAATGCCCCCGGCCAGGCTGGCGAAAAACAGGGCCCTTATGGTATGGGATTTGGAAGGGGGTATACCCACTCGCCCACCGGCTTTTGATTTTGAAACCCGCAGCACCATGACGCAACCCTCCTGCTGCCCGGCTAAAACGCACTGAGGCTTAAAGTGCGGTAACCCAGGGCGGATAAAGTGCTATTATAGTAATACACGCCAGGCCAACTGTCAAGTTAAAACTTTGCGGGAAATTCATGGTTTCACCCCGGCCCCCTTTTCAAAACGGTGAGCTTCACCTCCGCTTTTTTACGGGTTTATTAAAATAAAGTACAAAAAAGTACGTTTTTTTTCTATAAGTAAATAAGCCGGCGTAGTAACATTAGATTAAAGGAAGCGGTTGACAGCATGGCTTCGGTTAAGGGTTTAGAGGCTTGGGGTGAATGAATATTTCGTTTGCATAAGGTTCCGATGTTTGCTAGAATCATATATAGCTAATCCTTAGAAAGTATTAGAAAGAGTGAATCTCTTTGAACCTGGTGCAGGAAACCGGTAGAACAGATTTGGTCATAGACAGGATAAAAAAGTGCATGGAACACTATTACTGTGCGGTTGGCATCCAGTGCATGCTTATAGGCCCTGACGGAAAAGTCCTGCACTGCACTCCGGGTGACGGATACCACAGGTTTTGCAAAAGGCTGCAGGATACGCCCAGTTGCCGCATCAACTGTGACCATGCCCATCTTTATGGCAGCTACCAGGCGGAGAGGTTCGGAGGAAAATACGTGTTTTTCTGCCCTGTAGGCCTTGTGCACTGGGCCTCTCCCATAGTGGTTGACGGGGTGTTTAAGGGAGCGGTGCTGGGAGGGCCTGTTTTCATGGTGGACCCTGAAGAGTTTTTGATGGATGAGTTTATCCTGAAAGACAACATCGGCGGGCTTAACATAGACGAACTGAAAAAACTGGTCCGCCACGTACCGGTGGTCCAGCCCAAGCTGGTGGAGAGCATGTCGGAGCTCCTGTTTATGGTGGCGTCGCATAATTCCGGGACGGCATTTGCCCAGTATATCGAAGACAGGGAACTGCACCAGCAGCAATCCGACATATCGGAGTACGTCCAGGAAATCAAGAGCGGCGCCAGGGAGAGCGGCACAGCCAATTACCCCTTTGAGAAGGAAAAGGAGCTCTTAACCCTGATTTCCCTGGGCGACAAGGCAGGGGCCCAGAAGGTTTTAAACGAAATATTCGGACACATTTTCTTCTCCGCCGGAGGAGACTTTGAAGTAATTAAGGCAAGGGTTATGGAGCTGATTGTACTGCTTTCCAGGGCGGCCATGGAAGGAGGAGCCGACGCTGAACAGATTTTCGGCCTTAATTACCGGTATTTGCAGGAAATACACAGCTTCGGCAACATTGACGAGCTGACTTTCTGGCTCTCCAAAATAATGGCCAGGTTTACCGACTATGTGTTCAATCTGGCCCACGTTAAACATGTAGACATAATATATAAAGCCGTCAACTTTGTAAAACAGAACTACATGCGAAAAATAACGCTGGAAGAAGTGGCTTCCCATGTTTACTTAAGCCCCTCCTATTTCAGCAAGATTTTTAAGAAAGAAGTGGGCTGCAGCTTCAACACCTACCTGAACAAGGTACGGATTGAGATGAGCAAAAGGCTGCTTTTAGATGAAAACATACCTCTTGTGGACATAGCCAGCCTGGCAGGCTATGAGGACCAGAGCTACTTCGGCAAGGTGTTTAAAAAAATGACGGGACTGAGTCCGGGCAAGTACCGCGAATCCAGGGGAGGCAAAAAGGGCGTCACGGTATGAACAAGGGAAGGCAATCAGGGCAATGCTTCAATATCTCCCGGGTTTTGCGGCTCATATAAACAAACAACATAGGAGGAGTAAACCATGAATATTTTGGAGGATATTTCCCTGAACCTTCAGCAGGGAAAGGCCAAAAATGTTAAAGAGCTTGTGCAGAAAGCGCTTGATGAAGGCATCGCAGCAGGCGAAATCCTGGAAAAAGGCCTCCTGTCAGGGATGACCACCGTTGGCGAGAAGTTTAAAAACAACGAGGTATACGTCCCGGACGTACTTATTGCGGCAAGGGCCATGAAGGCAGGTACGGAAGTCTTAAGGCCCCATCTCGTGTCCAGCGGGGTAAAGCCCATAGGCAAGGTTGTCATCGGCACGGTCAAAGGCGACCTCCACGACATAGGAAAGAACCTCGTAAAAATGATGATGGAAGGTCAAGGCCTTGAAGTCATTGACCTGGGCGTGGACGTTTCCGCCGAGAAGTTTGTACAGACGGCAAAAGAAACCAGCGCCCAGATAATCGCCTGTTCCGCCCTTCTGACCACCACCATGGGCGAAATGAAGAATGTGGTGGAAACGGCAAAAGCCGAAGGCATAAGAGACAAGGTCACCATAATGGTGGGAGGAGCCCCGGTAACCGACAGTTTCTGCAAGAGCATTGGTGCCGACATCTATACCCCGGACGCAGCCTCCGCCGCAGAAGAAGCTGCCAAGGTATGCAAGAAAGCCGGTTAAGGTTTGTCTTTACGGCAAAAAAGCGTTTGGCCGGTAAAGCCGGTCAAACGCTTTTATCTTTTTAATGAAAACCATCGCCCGTCAGATTTAAAAAGCTGCCCCCGGGAGATTCCCAGGGGCAGCTGCTATAGTTCAAGCCTTTCAGTGAACTTTGAAGTCGTGCTTTTGTGCACCTGGTGCACAGAGGAACCGTCCCCTTGTGCACCTGGCACTGGTTAGTTTAGTTTCCGCCGCTTATGATGAAGTCGTCCAGCGCCGCCTGGCTTGCAGCCCTGTTGGCCTCAATGGCCTGCATCCAGGTCTGGTCGCCGGGTTTATTGAG
>JAKOSZ010000290.1 GCA_029776555.1 Bacillota bacterium
TGCCGCTGGTGAGCTCTTACCTCACCTTTCCACCCTTACCCTAAAGGGCTTGAAACAAGCCCTCCAAGGCGGTATATTTCTGTTGCACTTTCCTTGAAGTCGCCTTCACCGGGAATTACCCGGCACCCTGCCCTGTGGAGCCCGGACTTTCCTCGTGTATGGCCTTTCGGCCTGTACCCGCGACCATCTGGCTTGCTCACTTGCGGAAAATAAATTTTACACCAAACTCTCTTTCAGGTCAATGGTAAAATCTTTCCTAAAGATGCAGGAAGGGGTCCTTCTCTTCACTGCTTTCTATAAACTCCACGCCCTCAAAAGGGGACGAGAGGACATTTTTAAGCATTGGGACGAAGATCTTCTCCGTGTGGAAATGTCCCGCGTCCAGCACGGTGAGCCCCCACTGGTTCAGTTCAACGGCTTCATGGTATTTAACATCTCCTGTTATCAGTACATCAGGACGTGCCGACAAGAAGCATTTGTAATCCGGATCAAAGCTGCCGCAGTACACCGCGACTTTTGACACTTCCTTTTCAGCGGGGCCAATCAGCCTGACAGTGCCCACTCCCAAAGCCTGCTTTACGAACCCGATAAAGTCCTGAAGCCTGGTCTTCTCCTTCAAATACCCTAGCTTGCCCAAACCCTGCTCCTTGCCCTTTATCTTCAAGGGATAGATGTCATAGGCCGCTTCCTCGTACGGGTGGGCTTTTATCATGGCATCCACCACCCGGCTTATAAACCCCTCGGGCACCACGGTTTCAAGCCTGTACTCCCGGACCAGCTCAAGCTTTCCCTGCCGGCCTATGTAGGGGTTGGTACCCTCCAGGGGCAGGAATGTGCCCGTGCCTTCGGTTGAAAAGGTGCAACAGCTGTAGTTCCCTATGCGGCCGGCGCCCTCCCGGCAAATGGCTTCTCTTACCTGGTCAAGGCTCTCGGGCGGCACAAAAACCACAAGTTTATAAAGCTTCTCTTCCTTTTTCTTAATGAGGCTTTGGGTGTTCTCCAGCCCCAGACGCCTTGCCAGCTCACTGTTTAAGCCTTCTTCGGCAATATCGAAGTTTGTGTGGCTGCTGTACACGCAAATGCCGTGTTTTATAAGCTCAAGAGCAATCCTTCCTTTTGGAGTGCCGGCGTCAAAACAGTTTAAACCCTTAAAAAACAGCGGATGGTGCGAAATTACCATATCCGCCCCCTTGTTAACGGCCTCTTTTGCCACCTCCAGGGTCAGGTCCAGGCAGAGCAGCACTTTCCTGGCTTCCTTACCGCCGTCCCTTATCTGCCAGCCTGAATTATCCCAGCTTTCAGCCAGGCTTAGAGGGGCTATTTCCTCAATGAACTTCGCTATGTCATCACATCTTACCCCAAAGCTTTCCACTCCTTAACGGCTTTCTACATCTTCCAGTATTTCCCGTAAACCGCTTAACAGTCTTTCGCGGTTTACCAGCAGCTTCCCGTCAGCCTCCCGGGATTTTTTCATCCCCGCCAGGGCCTTCTCCAGGTCCTTAAGCTTCTTCTTTATAAAACAGGGAAGCAGGGGGTCCTTTTTTTCTACCAGCTTCCTGCTTATATGGCGGTAAATTAAGTCTTCCACCAGTTCCTGCCCGGTATACCGCACTGCGGATACGGCGTAAATCCTGCCCTTTTCTTTTACCAGGTTTTCGTCCAGTATCTCAAAGCCGTTTTTATAAAGCCATTCCCTCATCTCCTCCGCCCGGCTCATGGGCTGGAGAATGAGCCTTTGAGCTAACCGGGCCTTTTTAAAACCCTTTTCAATGATCCGGGCAATTTGTTCCCCGCCCATTCCCGCGATCACAATCACGTCAGCCTCATCTTCCGCTATAGGCTCAAGCCCGTCCCCCAGGCGGACTTCTATTTTCCCGACCAAAGCATGGTCTTCCACATTCCGCCTGGCCCTTTTAACCGGTTCCGGGCTCACATCGGAAGCTATGGCTTTCCGGCAGATGCCCTTTTTGACAAGGTATACCGGCAAATAGGCGTGGTCGGTGCCAATATCGCTCACCACTTGGCATTCCGGGACCATATCAGCAATTAACTTAAGTCTTCCTTTAAGCTCCATTCCATACTCCTTTTCACCGGCAATCGGACAGGAATAAACTCAGGCTGTAATTATACGCCTTTTTATGCTGATTAATTGCTTTTTTATATTTGGGCAACAATATTATATGACATCATTCGAGTATATTTCAACGCCAGGGAGGTTGCCCGGATGAAGCCTTTCAGGGGGAAAAAAATGAGGGATGTGGAAAAACCCATGGACACAGTGGCCGAAAACGTGTCCCTGGCCAGTTTTCTTTCCGGGAAACTGGGCAGCCCTTCCGTTACCGGCTCCATTTCCTCAAACCTGGTTGAAACAGGCAACTTTGACGGCTTAAGCGAGAAAAAAAGCAAGGGGTAGAAAATTTCAGGCAAGGGATTTTTCCCCCGGCCCGGATTTCCTACCCCGTCAATTACCATTTATTGTCTTATTCCTGTGAAATCGCTGAAGCAAGCAGGATGCCACGTTCAGAAAATAGAACGTGCATAGATATTGATTTTTTTCGACAAGCTATATACTATTTTACTTAGGCAATACATAAATACTCCCCTAATCCCGTGTCATACCCTAAAGGGTAGACGGGATTTTTTTTGGCCTTTCATGCGCTGCCTAATCAAGGTAATCCTTCAGTTTTTTGCTCCTGCTGGGATGTCTTAGTTTTCTCAGGGCTTTAGCCTCTATCTGTCTTATCCTCTCCCGGGTGACGTTAAACTCTTTCCCCACTTCTTCCAGGGTCCTGGCTCTTCCGTCGTCCAGGCCGAAACGGAGCCTCAGCACCTTTTCTTCCCTGGAGGTCAGCGTATCAAGGACGTCAATCAGCTGCTCCTTAAGCAGGGTAAAGGCTGCCGCTTCAACCGGCGCGGGAGCGTCGTCATCGGGAATGAAGTCTCCCAGGTGGCTGTCCTCTTCTTCACCAATGGGCGTCTCCAGCGACACCGGTTCCTGGGAGATTTTCATAATTTCCCTGACCTTTTCCACCGACATGCCCATTTCCCTGGCAATTTCCTCCGGCTGAGGTTCCCTCCCCAGTTCCTGCAAAAGCTGCCTTGACACCCGTATGAGTTTGTTAATTGTCTCAACCATATGGACCGGAATCCTTATGGTCCTGGCCTGGTCAGCAATGGCCCTTGTAATGGCCTGTCTAATCCACCAGGTGGCATAAGTGCTGAATTTGTACCCTTTCCTGTAATCAAATTTCTCAACGGCTTTAATAAGGCCAAGGTTCCCCTCCTGGATCAGGTCAAGGAAGAGCATACCGCGCCCCACGTACCTCTTGGCTATGCTGACAACCAGCCTTAAATTGGCTTCGGCCAGCCTCCTCTTTGCTTCGTTGTCTCCCTTCTCCATTCTCTTGGCAAGCTCTATCTCTTCTTCCGCTGTCAGCAAGGGGACCTTCCCTATCTCCTTGAGGTACATCTTCACCGGATCATCTATACTGACACCTTCCGGGATAGAAATGTTCAGATCTTCCTCGGAAAGCTGGATATCTTCAATTTCCGGCTCTATATCGCCTACCACGTCAATACCCATTTTTTCTATGGTCTCATATATCTTCTCTATCTGTTCCGGCTTCATGTCCACGTCTTCAAAGGCATCCATTATCTCTTTGTAGGTGAGTACACCTTTGGACTTCCCTTTTTCTATTAATTCTTTTAGGATTGCCTTCTTGTCGCTTTCATTCTTCATAAGTTCCCCCCTCCTTTCCTGAAAAATGAAATTGCAGGTTTTTTCTCTTTAAGAGAAGAGTATTCAGTTCCTTTGTTAATTTCTCCACATCTCCTTCTTTCAGATTTGAGCTGTCTTTCAGTAAATCCAGCAGCTCTCTTCTCCTGCTCTCAAGCTTGAGAAGCTCTATATTCTTCAACCTGTCCAGGATAGCCTTCCTGTTGTCGTCACAGGGACACTCCTTATTTATTATTGCCGCCAGTTCTCCGGCCATTTCCTCGCTGGCCAAGTCCATCACGCCGGCCGGGTCAATGCCTCTGCCGCTTTCAATCCTCTCTATTACCGCGGCCAGAATTTTCCGGTTTTCATCATCAATAAAGCTGCCCGGGTCAATGTGCCCCTTCAATTCCTGGTAGACGTCGTTGTCCATGCAAAGTATGGCTATTATAAAACGCTCGTCGTGGACAATACGTTTGTTCTCTTCCCCTTTTTCTTCTTTGATGCTCCCGGCTTTGCGCCTTTCCAAATTGCTTTTGGCCACTTTTCTTAGTCTTGCCGGGCTTCTCTCAGGGCCTGTCCTCTTGTAAACCTCTTCAAAAATAGCCTCTTCGGAAATGCCGTAGTCCCTGGCAAACTTCTTAACGTATACTTCCAGCTCCAACCGGTTTTTCAACTTGGCCAGCAACTCCGCCACGCCGTTCAGGAACCTGACTTTCCCTTCCGGAGTACCGGTGTCGCTTCCTTCCCTTAAGAGCTTTATCTTGTACTCCAGTAAAACGTCGGCCTTTTTAACCAACTCTCTGAAACTTTCAGGCCCGCTGGTGCGGATATAGTCGTCCGGATCCTTGCCCTTCGGGATTTGAAGCACTCTGACGGAGCATCCCATCTCGCTTAGAAGGTCAAGACCTCTGATGGTGGCAGCCTGTCCGGCCGCGTCGGCGTCATAAGCTATTACAACTTCCTGGGCGTACTGCTTTAAAAGTTTCCCCTGGGCCTCCGTAAGCGCCGTACCCAGGGAAGCTACCGTATTTATTATTCCACTCTGGTGAAGCGATATAACATCCATGTATCCTTCAACCACTATCAGCGCCTTTGCTCCCGAGTTCCTGGCCACGTTAAGCCCATAGAGGTTTTTTCCCTTTGTGTAGACAGGGTTTTCCGGGGAGTTTACATACTTAGGGTTTGAACCGTCAATGGATCTTCCGCCAAACCCTATAACTTTCCCCATGGCATTGAAAATTGGAAAGACCACGCGGCCGCTGAACCTGTCAAAGTATTCCCCTCTTCTTAAGCCGGGCAGCAGGCCGCTTTCCTGTATCAGCGAATCCTTAAAACCCAGCTCTTTCAAATGCCTGTAAAGCAAACCCTGTTCCCTGGGAGAGTAACCCAGCCCGAATCTCCTTATGGTCTTCTCAAGAA
>JAKOSZ010000291.1 GCA_029776555.1 Bacillota bacterium
GGGAGTGAGAAATGAATAAAAGCTTGCAGGCTTAAAGCCCGGGAAGAGGGTTTTCCGGACAGGGAAAATACAGTTGCATAAATTTTTCCTGTGTATTAGTATATAAAGTAAGCATGAGGAATTAAACAGCCGGGCAAGAGACCTTATTGGGCGGTGAACTCCGAATTGGGTGCGCCGGCGAAGGAGTGGTTGGTTTGAAAGACAATGAGACCATGATGTTTAAGGTTGAGAAGGAGAAAATAAATGAGGCTCGGGAGATCCTTTTCACGGTTTACGATGCCCTCAGGGAGAAGGGGTATAATCCTGTCAACCAGATTGTAGGTTATATCCTTTCAGGGGATCCAACTTATATAACCAATCATAAAAACGCCAGAAGCATCATAAGACGGCTGGAAAGAGACGAGTTAATCGAAGAGATTCTCAGGTTCTATCTGGAAAAGCAGAAATAACTTTGAAACTCCGATATACCGGACATGTGGCACTCCTGCAAAGGGGTATCATGACCTTTAGGCAAGGAGTGCCTTTTATATGAGCCGGAAAAGACCGCGGTCAGGCGGGAAATGATTAAAAGAACCGCAGCACGGGAAAATGGGGCGTAGAGGGTGCAGAAACAGATGGACTACGTAAAGCTTGGGAATACCGGCCTTATTGTATCGAGGCTCTGTTTCGGGGGCTTAATAATAGGGCCGCTGCAGGCTGATTTGTCTCCCCGGGAGGGAGCCGAAGTTATTGCCAGAGCTTTTGACATGGGGGTTAATTTCATAGACACGGCGGAACTGTACGGCACTTATCCCCACATAAGGGAAGCCGTAAAGAAAACCGGCAGGGAAGTGGTAATAGCCACCAAGTCATATGCCTACGACAGAGAAGGGGCTGCCGGAAGCCTGGAGAAGGCAAGAAAAGAGCTGGACAGGGACGTAATTGATATTTTCCTGCTGCACGAACAGGAGAGCAGGCTTACATTGAAGGGGCACCGGGAGGCGCTGGAGTACTACCTGGAGGCCAAGGCAAAGGGTATCATCAGGGCGGTGGGGGTTTCAACCCACAGGGTTGAGGTGGTGGAGGCCTGCGCCGATATGCCGGAAGTGGATGTGATACACCCCATCATCAACAAGAGGGGGCTTGGCATTGGCGACGGCACTTTGGAGGAAATGCTGTCGGCGGTTGAAAGGGCTTATAACAACGGGAAAGGTATATACAGCATGAAGCCCCTTGGGGGAGGGAACCTGATCGGCTCCTATGAGGAAAGCATTTCCTTTGTCCTGGGGCTTCCCTTTGTCCACTCTGTCGCGATAGGGATGCAGTCCGTTGAGGAAGTAATAATGAACGTGGCGGTCTTTGAGGGAAAGCCCGTGCCCCATGAAATACGTTGGGCGCTTCAGAGAAGGAAAAGGAGGCTGCATATAGATTTTTGGTGCGAAGGCTGCGGCAGGTGTGTGGAAAGGTGCAGACAGAAGGCTCTTCGCATTGAGGGGGGAAGAGCCGTTGCAGACAGCCGGAAGTGTGTGTTATGCGGCTATTGCAGCAGCTGCTGCCCGGCCTTTGCCATAAAGATTTACTAGGCCCAACAGCGGGCTTGGACATAATCCGCGGGCTTCAGTGGTCTTTACCATAAAGATTTGCTCGGGAGGTGAAAAGGCTGGTTTAATAACGAAGAAGCTCCCGGCTTTTGTCAATAGA
>JAKOSZ010000292.1 GCA_029776555.1 Bacillota bacterium
ATAACCCCGCCGTTCATGTATTCCCACTTCTGGCTGTGGTGTCCGTTGAAGTTCTCAAATGGCGGGTATATGGTGTACCATTCCCCTGGCGAACCCTCCGGAAGGTTCTCCTTAATCTTCAGGTACTCCTTGATAATAGCCACGCACTGTTCACGGCTGATTCCCCTGTTTAGAGCGTAGGCGTTGGACAGGGAAATCTGCCTGTCAAAGTCGGCCCCCAGGGCGCTCCTGTCCACGTTGGGGTTTTCCGGGACGTGGTGGGTATAGAACCTCCCGTTCCAGGAAACCTCATCCAGCCGTTTTTTAATGTCATCAGCCAGTTTTTCGTACTTCTCGGCCTCCTGCTTCCTTCCCACCCGTCTCAGCATTTTGGCCAGGTACCTGCAGGACTGGGCCAGGCCCGTGTTGTCACCGTGCATTACTCCAAACTCCGTCTTTTCCAGGTCCACGAGCATTATGAAGCCCACCTTCTCGGTGTCAATAAAGCTCTGGAAGTCCCAGGTGTCTATGGTAAAGCCTCTCTTTACCAGGTTGTACTTTTTAGACCACCTGTAGGGGCTGTTTAACACGTAATCGACGGCTTTTATGGCGCTGTCCAGCATGGAGGCCATCCAGTCGTCGTCCCCGGTGGCCCTCCAGGTGTTATACAGGCCCTCAATGTAGAGGTATTCCACGTCGGCCTCCACCGGAATCCGCCTGAACTCAATATACCTGTCCTTTGTGGGCTTTACAAAATCCCCCTTGCGGAACCTCTGCTCAAAGTATGTGAGGTCCTTCTCACGGGGATAGAAGTTGTCAAAAATCATGCCGTCTTCCCTTTGGGAATCCCGGTACAGCTCTATGGCCGACTTTATGTTGTCCTCAAAGTACTTCATACCCTTTAACACATGGGTATGGTCTCTGATCCAGCACACAAAATAGGCATACAGCTTATCGTCGAACCTGCCGTAATTTAAGCCCCAGCGCCCCACCATGGTAAAGTGAAGCATGGTGAGCAGCTTTTTATAGAACTCGTTCCCCTCAATTGAAGTCTCGCAGTCCACCTTGAAGCTCAGGCTGTCCACCACCTGGCCCTTCTCATCCTTCAGCAGCACCTTCTGCGTGCCCAGGGCTCCTCCGGCGGTAAACACCACCTTCGGCGCGGCAGGAAGGGTCAGGTATTCGTTGAATTGGCCGTCAATTACCGATATGGTGCCCTTGCCGTCGCACAGCACGGTTACCTTTTCCAGGGGCTTAAAAGTTCTACGCCCCATACCGGGGTCAAAAGCCAGCATACCAATACCTCCTTTTTGATTTTTTCATAGGGCTGTTTCCCTTCACTCAGCCCTGCGGGTAAAAAAAACGGGCAATTGGTCTCACTCGTCTTCAAACAGCTCTTCTATTGCCTTCTTCAGAGCGTAATAGCCGGGTTTGGGATTCCCGTTTACATCCACTATGCCCCAGGCACATTCGGCGGGACAGTCAGGCTGGCCGCACTGCCAGCAGGTAGGAGTATCGTCCCACCTGAAGAAAAACTCACCCATGACATGGGGGTGTTCTGCGAATATCTCCATGCACTCTCGTATGTACTCAGCCTGTTCCCCGGGGCTGTGCTCCTTCTTCCAAACCCTGTTCCAGGCCTTGTTCCTGCACACAATCTGGTTGTAATGCTTCTTCCTTTCCGGGTCGTCTGTTATGGGGGAGCTCTGGAGGGTGGAGTAACCCCACTCATTTATCAGGACCGGCCTTTTGGTTATCTCATACACCTCGTCTATGTACCAGAGCCAGTCTTGCGGCCCTCCCGGCTGCCATGAGCCGAAATAGCCGTCAATGCCGATATAGTCGAAAGGCGAGTCGGGAATACAGTAAATCTCTTTCATAAGCCAGCGGCTGTAATCCGTGATAAAGCCAAGGTTTATCCCTGTTTTTGCCTCCGGGTTGCCCCTTTTAATGCCCCTGGCCGCCGTCAGAAGAAAGCGGACCATCTCCCCGTCGGACAAAGGCCCCCTGAAGATGTCTATGTCAGGCTCATTGGCCACCTGCCACAGCTGCACCAGCTCACGGGTTTTGCCGGCTATCTCGGCGCAAGCCTCTTCCAGCACCTGGTAATACCCGTCGCTGCCGGGCTTGCCGGCCCACTCGGGCACACCGGGCTTCCAGATTGTAGCCTTAGCCTTTTCGTCATACCTCATGGAGCCCGGCCCGGGGCTTGTCCCCAGGAGCCTGAAACCCATATCCCTGAGATTTAAGGCCTTTTTTAGTCCGTTTTTAAACCTTTCGCTGTACCCGCCGTGGATCCTGTCCTCGTAAGGGAAGCCGAAGCCAACCCTCAGCCACTCAATCCCGGCCTCTTTTATCAGTTTATAGTCCGGTTTTAAGGGAGCGCTGATACCCACTATCCGCTTTTTTCCCACGCCCTTCATCCCTTCACAGATATATTTTTATAATCTCGCTTCCGCCCTGCGCCTGCTTTTAAAACTACAGGAGCATCCTTACTTTAACGCTGCCTTTCCCGAAAGTGTCTACCACTGTCTTGCCGGTGTTTTCAATGTCTTTATTCTCAAAAGCCAGTTCATTTCCGTTGGCGTCCTGTATGATAAGCCCCCTTGCGCTTTCAAAATTCTCTAAAACCATCTG
>JAKOSZ010000025.1 GCA_029776555.1 Bacillota bacterium
GCCTTTCCCTAAGGAGCGCTTCTGCCTGCATAACGGCATGCCCCGTCCCCAGCTGTCTTTCCTGGAGTACATACTCCACCTTGTCTCCCATGCACTCCTTCACCTGGTGGGAAAGGTGGCCTACCACCAGTATGCAGTCCTCAATGCCGGCCTCGCGCACCGAACGGTAGACCCATTCAATAAGGGGCCTGCCGCACATTTTATGTACAACCTTGTGTGTTTTTGACTTCATTCGTTTCCCTTCGCCGGCAGCCAGGATCAACGCTGTCAGGTGTTCCATGCTGTAATTCCCCCCATTATTACTCCACAAGTACTATTCTCTCACTTTCCGGGTGAGTTTTCAATGGGGAGAAGCCAATCAAAAGCTCACCCTATCCCTCAAGGGTCATGGGAAGAAAAACGGGTAAAAAATAAGGGCTTTCGCCCTTTTTTACCATCTCTTGCATGTGATTTACTGTTCTTCTTCCACCTCAGCGCTTAAAGAATGGTATTTTTCCAGAACTGCCGTCTGAATTTTTGCCCTCGCGTCCGAATTTATGGGATGGGCAATGTCCTTGAATTCGCCATCGGGAGTTTTCCTGCTAGGCATTGCGATGAAGAAGCCATTCTGGCTCTCTATAACTTTTATATCATGTACCACAAACTCATTGTCAAACGTAACTGAAACAACCGCCTTCATCTTACCTTCAGCATCAATCTTCCTTATGCGAATATCCGTTATTTCCATGGATGCTACCACCTTCCGTTAAGTTATGTATACTGTAATTATTAATTCGCTATTAATTCGTTTTTTCCTTCTTTATTCCAATTAATTTTTCATTTCTTTTTCTTTTATCCTCCGGCGGTCGGTATTAATATCATTTTTCCTTTGTCCCGATTTTATACACTTTTCAAGCTAGGTTTTATATCAATGAAGTCCCTTGACGCATCCACTTCATACAAGGTGAGAAGGGAAATGTAGTTGTCCACCAGTTTTACCTGGGGCTCAAAAGTCTCCACCAGTACCCCGGTGCCCACCACTTCGCACTCAAATTCCCTGGCCAGGTCGCTTATCCCCTTTGCGGTTCCCCCGCCTTTCATAAAGTCATCAATAAAAAGGACCTTGGAATACCTCTTAAGAGACTTTAGCGGAAGGACCATGGTCTGTATGGTCCTTGAAGAGCCCGAAACGTAGTTTATGCTCACCGAGGTGCCGTCGGTGGCTTCGCTGTTGCGCCTTACTATGACCAGCGGCACATTGAGCAGCCTGGCCGTGGAAAAGGCCAGGGGTATTCCCTTGGTCTCCACGGTAATCACATAGTCAGGGTTCCGGGAGGCAAACCTGCTTACGAAAATCCTGGCTATATCCGAGACCTTTTCCGGGTTATATATTATGTCCAGCATGTAGACAAAGCCGCCGGGCAAAATCCTCTCCTTATTGGAAAGCTCCCCGCACAGCTCATCCAAAACCTGGACTATTCTTCCCTCGGGTATTACAGGCACGAACCTGACCCCGCCGGAAGCTCCCGGCATTGTTTCCAGTGCGCCAAGCCCGTACTTTGACATAATGCGGTCCAGGATGTCCACGTCTTCGCTTATGGTGGACTTGGCGGAACCGAACATTTCGCTGAAAGTGCCCAGCGTGAACATTTTTCCCGGCTGGTCGGTTAAAACCTTCAACAATAAGGCTATTCGTTCGCTTCTCAAGATTTTTCCCATACCAAGCTCCCCTGATGGCACCCGGTTTTTAAACGGCCGGAGCAACAGCAGCTTTAACAATTCCAACCCAGCAACATTATACTATAGTTTTTCGAATATCTTAACATTTTTTTTAAAAAATATTCGGGTTAAGCCCCAAGGCCGGAAATTTTTCGGCATCTTGCGGTTCCAGGGCTGATATTTGCTGAAGCTGGTGCATATAATAGCAGTATGCCCGGATTTATTATCACTTTTAATATTCGGAAAATTGGTTTATCATTTATATAGGATCTGGAATGAGGGAGTGTTCTTTTTGAGCAATACGGGCCTTTTCAAAACGGAGAAAATCAAGCATGTTCACTTTGTGGGAATAGGCGGAATCAGTATGAGCGGCCTTGCCAAAATACTGTTTTCCCTGGGCTATAAAATATCGGGTTCTGATGAAAATGCGTCTCATAACACGGAAGTCCTGGAATCGCTGGGAATAAAAGTGGACCTGGGACACAGCGGGCAAAATGTCAGCGGCGCCGACCTGGTAGTCTATACGGTGGCGGTGAAGGAAGACAACCCGGAGCTTGTAACGGCCAGGAAGCTCGGTATTCCGGTTATCGACAGGGCAACCCTTCTCGGCCGGATAATGAAAATGTACCCGTACAGTGTAGCCGTATCCGGGACTCACGGCAAGACTACCACCACCTCCATGGTAACCACGATGATGATTGAATCCCGGCTGGACCCTACGGTACATATCGGAGGCGAACTGGATGCCATAGGAGGCAACATCCGGATCGGGGGCAGCAGCTACTTTGTCACCGAAGCCTGTGAGTACTACGAAAGCTTTTTGGACTTCAGGCCCCACGTGGCCGTGGTTTTAAACATAGAGCTGGACCATGTGGACTATTACAAGAACATGGACCAGCTTAAAGAAGCCTTCCGCAAATTCGTAGGCCAGGTCCCCAGGGAGGGCTTTCTGGTGACCTGCCTTGACGACCCCAACGCCGCAAACCTTCTTGAATCCGCGTCCTGCAACAAGATCACCTACGGCTTAAAGTCACAGGACGCCGACTTCACCGCCAGGGATATAGTCTTTAACTCCAGGGGTTGCGCCAGCTACACCCTGGTAAAGGCTGGAGAGCCCGTGACTGCCATCAGGCTCAATGTGCCGGGGATCCACAATGTGGGCAACTCCCTGGCCGCCATTGCCGCCTGCAGTGCTTTAGGCTGCGGGATTGACTCAATGGCCAGAGGCCTGGAGAAGTTTACCGGGATCCGCCGGCGTTTTGAAGTCAAGGGCACGGTGGGGGATGTAATGGTGGTTGACGACTACGCCCACCACCCTTCGGAAGTCAAAGCCACCCTCCGGGCTGCCAGAAAATGCGCGGGCTCAAAGATATGGTGCGTATTCCAGCCCCACACATATTCCAGGACCAAGTACCTGCTGGACGACTTTTCCGAGTCCTTCTGGGACGCCGACACCGTCATAGTCACCGACATATACGCGTCAAGGGAGAAAGACACTGGCGAAATCCACTCAAAGGCACTGGCGGACGCCTTGACGGCAAAGGGAAAAGACGCGGTTTATATAAGCGGTTTTGAGGCAATAGCCGAATACCTGAAAAAGAATGCCTCCCCCGGGGACATGGTAATTACCATGGGAGCCGGCGACGTTTACAAGGTTGGAGAGATCCTCCTTTGCGAGGATTCGGTGAAGACTGCCATTTAATCGGCTATCGCTGAAAAAATTCGGCAGGGAGCAAGCAAAAGCTCCCTGCCGTTTGTATTCCTGCCGTTTCTATTGGCTACTTCTTTGAAATGTCTACCAGGGCGAACCTGATCTCTCCCTCACATGCCGTTTCTCCCTCAACGGTGGCCTTTACCCTGGCCTTTGCAACGCCCAGTTTAAAAAGCAGGATCTCCGCCTCCAGCCTGAGGGTGTCTCCAGGCAAAACCTGCTTTTTAAACTTCACCCCGTCTATACCGGTAAACACCCCCAGCTTGCCCTTGCTTTCCTCCAGCGAAGCCACGGCAATCCCTGCTGTCTGGGCCAAAGCTTCGACTATCAGCACGCCGGGCATTATGGGGTAGTCCGGGAAATGGCCCTGGAAAAAGGGCTCATTGGCCGTCACATTTTTTATCCCCACCGCTTTTTTCCCCGGCTCCAGTTCAATTACCTTATCCACCAGCAAAAAGGGATAGCGGTGTGGTATTATATTCCTGATTTCAAGGTTTGTAAGCACGGTGTTCCGCCTCCTGTCCCCCTGCTAAAGTCAGCCGGGCTCTTTCTACTCTTCTCCGTCAGCCTGTCCGGGTTTAATCAGCGAGGACAGCTGCCTGTAAAGCGACTGGGCCAAACCCATACCGCCGCTTTTGGCAGCCTCCTGTATCAGCCTGTCGTCCAGCATGGACTCAAAGACATCCCTGGCGATGCTTCCGAGGAAAAACTCCGATTTGGGCACAGTGGCCTTCATCTGCCGGTACAGAATCCCCAGCAGGATGCTCTCAAACTCCGAGCACACCTGCTTCAGTTTTTCCCTGTCCCCTTGTGTTAAGGCGGCGTTTAACTGTTTTTCAAAACTGTCTTCCCTTACCTTGTTCCTGGCGTCGCCTATGGTTTGATTTACGGAACTGCCGCTTATTCCGCTGATTTCCATGTTATCACCCTACGCGTCAGGCCCGGAAATAAAGTCTTCCCTAAGCCCTTCTAATATTATATCCACATTGGGCTACCTTTTCAAATTATTTGCCTGTCCCAGCATTTCATCGGCGGACTGGATGGCCTTGGAGTTGATTTCATAAGCCCTCTGGGCTATTATCAACTTTACCATTTCCTCCACTACCTGCACATTGGAAGTCTCCAGCGTCCTCTGGTGTATAATGCTCCTGGTGCCCATCAGGTCATCGGGTATGGGCTCTCCCGAAGCCGAGGTGACTGCGTAAAGGTTCCCTCCCAGGCTTTCCAGGCCGTTGATGTTGTAAAACTTCACCAGGCCTATCCTCTGGCCTAAGGGAACGGTATAGCCGCTCTCATCGGTATAGCTCAAATCCCCTTCCGGCGATATGTTAAGCCTTGATATGTCTACATTGTCCAGGAATATCTCAGCGCCTCCGTCATCCAGCACCGGGTAGCCGTCGCTGGTGACAAGCTTAAGGCCGTCATCCGACACCCCAATCTTAAAACTGCCGTCCTTTGTATAAAGCACATCTCCCCTTGGCCCCAGCACCATGAAAAAGGCGTCTCCGTCAATGGCCAAATCCAAGGGGTTGTCCGTCTTTTCAAAATTTCCTCTCCTGAAGTCCTTTACCACAGCGGCAACCCGGCTGCCGTATCCCACCTGGAGATTGACCGGCCTGCCCCGGTTATTGAACATGTAAGCCCGTTCCATGGTATCGTACAACAGGTCCTTGAATTCAGCCCTTTCCTTTTTGTAGCTTACGGTGTTGACATTGGCAAGGTTGTTGGATATGACATCTACGTTAAGCTGCTGGGATACCATTCCCGTCGCCGCAGTCCAGAGTGCTCTCATCAATTTGCATCCCCCCGTGGTTTATACAATCAATTTCCTGGCGGTCCGCCTTTTATTACCTTACCGCCCCTACCTCGTTTACGGCTTTTTCAAGAGTGCCGTCCTGGGCCTGGACTATCTTTTGGTTTGCCTCATAGGCCCTGGCTACGGTTATCATGTCAATCATTTCCCTGACCACGTTTACATTGCTCTGCTCAAGATAGCCCTGCATAACCGTTCCAGAGAAGTCTTCCCCTTCTTCCGCGCCTTCCGTCAGGGCCAGGTTATTCCCCACCTTACGGATAACAGCGGTGTCATAAAATGTCCTTATCCTGAGCCTGTCCACCTCAACACCGTTTTGAATCACCGTCCCGTCGGAAGATACGGAAAAATCTCCTTCCTCCAGGACAATGGGGCCATTTTCCCCCAGGACAGGGAATCCGTCCTTTGTGACCAGTTGTCCTTCACTGTTTAAGGTAAAACTCCCGTCCCTGGTGTAGTATTCATTTATTTGTCCCCCGTCGCCGGGAATGCCGACGGTGAAGAAGGAAACCCCTCCGGCCCTGTCATCCCTCAAGGCCAAATCAAAAATGTTCCCCGTCTGCGACATCTGGCCCTGGGTATAATAGGTGAAGATTTCTCCCACATCGCTGGAAAGCACCATAGGGCCCACTCTGTTGGAAAGCCTTATGCCCCCGGCGGCGTCGTTTATCCTTATGGCCAGGAGCTCAGGAAAGCTCTCCAGCACCACCGTGTCTTTCTTAAAAGCCGTGGTGCCGGCATTGGCCAGGTTGTTGGATATGACGTCCATTCTTTTCTGGTTTGCCAGCATGCTCCATGCCGACGTATAAAGTCCTCTTATCATTTCATCACCCGTTATTTTTCACTTAGGCTCAATCAATATATCGGAAAGCACCCTGACATTATTAACACATTTGCGCCATGAACTTATCTCCCGGCCCAACGCAACAAAAAAAGCCGCTTCAGATTCAGCCCAAAGCAGCTTTTTGTCTCTAATTTTCCCTCCTGCTATGTAATTGTCACCTTCTGATAACCCTTTTTTCCGCCATGGCGCTCTGCTCTATGACTTCCAGGTTATCAAGGGCTTTCCCGGTGCCAAGGGCTACGCAGGAGATTGCGTCATCGGCTATTATGACATTTATGCCCGTTTTTTCCTGGAGCAGCTTGTCCAGGCCGTAGATAAGGCTTCCTCCCCCTGTCATCACAATCCCCCTGTCGCTGATGTCCGCCGCCAGTTCCGGCGGAGTTCTCTCAAGCACCGAGTGAACAGCCTCTACTACGCTGGATATGGGCTCTTCTAAAGCCTCCATGATCTCGGAAGAGGTGACGGTTATGGTCTTGGGCAGGCCCGACACCAGGTTCCTCCCCCTTATGTCCATGGACACTTCCTGGACCCTGGGATATACGGTGCCTATGTTAATTTTAAGCTCTTCAGCGGTGCGTTCTCCTATCATAACGTTGTGTTTCTTCCGCATGTACCTCACTATATGCTCATCAAACTTGTCTCCGGCAACTTTTATGGAGGTGCTTACCACTATCCCGCCAAGGGATATTACAGCGATGTCCGTAGTGCCTCCGCCCACATCCACCACCATGCTGCCGCAAGCCTTGGAAATGTCTATACCCGCGCCAATGGCTGCGGCTATGGGTTCTTCAATCAGGTAGGTCTTCCTCGCCCCGGCCTGTATCGCCGCGTCGAACACTGCCCTCCGTTCCACCTCGGTAACCCCGCTGGGCACGCAGACCATTATCCTCGGCCTGAAAAGCTTAAGGTAGTGGCTCCCGCATATCTTATTAATGAAATACCTCAGCATCCGCTCTGTTATTTCGTAGTCCGATATCACCCCATCCCTGAGGGGGCGTATGGCCACTATATTCCCCGGGGTTCTGCCCAGCATCCGCCTTGCTTCTTCACCAATGGCCAAAAACTTGTTGGTATCCTTGTCAATTGCTACCACCGACGGTTCCTGAAGAACAATGCCTCTGCCTTTGACATATATCAGAACAGTCGCCGTTCCCAAATCAATTCCTATATCCAGTCCCAGGCCCACGAAATGCATCTCCCTCTCATGTACGCAATTTTGGCGTTTCTTTTTCATTTTTATATTATCATATAATTACAGAAAAGCAATATATTTAACCAGGGGCAAAATGCTTGAAACCCTGTGTTTCCACAGTTTCACAGGGTTTTTAACAGGTTGTATCCAATAATAAAGCCGGGAACCCGGCAATTTAAGTACAGGTAATTGATTTTTTATATATGATTAATTCGCATTTGCTTCAGTGATTCCCTGGTACTTGGCCTTGGTGGCCATTCCCCCCCTTATATGCCTTTCAGCCTTATTCTCCTCCAGCACC
>JAKOSZ010000293.1 GCA_029776555.1 Bacillota bacterium
CGCAGCCGCAAGCTTCAGGAAGTTTTTCTTCCGGCTGATATTTGAAACGGCCAGTATAAACGAGGGAAGCGACGACAGCTTCCTCTTGAAGGTCATAAACTTCCTCAAGGGAGACTTTACTACCAATGAGCTGCACCGCTTCCTTCTGGAGCTAAAGGGTCCCGTCGGCAGACTGCTGTTGAAGAAAGAAGAAGGTTTCGGGAGCTCCGGGGAACTGCCCGGCTCAATACCTTCTTTGGGCGTCGGAAGAGAAGCCATACCGGGGAGCCTGAAATTGGACGGCCACAGCAGCACCGCCGGCAAAGGCAAAAGCACCGGCGGGAGGAAGGGAAGCCGGGAAAAGTGGCTGGTCCTTGCGGGAGGAATCCTGTTGCAGCTTGCTTTTCTTGCCTTTGCCCTGCTGGGTAAGGGCTTCTTTAAAAGCCTCGGCGACGACTTGCTGACCACCTACGGGGCCTATTTTTTGGTGGCAGCGGGTATTGACATGCTTCTCTTCAGGTATTTTTCAAGGCTTTGGGGCAATAGCCCCGGCAGTTCCAAACAAGAACCCATTGCGGCAGGGGATGACGCCCTTCCTTCAGTATCGGAGCGCTGGAGCATGACCGGCGAGTTGGAGAAGGAATACGGCATGCTTTACGGTTTTGACGGGAGGGATGAAAAAGGGAAGAGACGGCAGGAACATAAGGACCCCGAAGAGAAGTTCAAAGGACCCGCTGAAAGCTACCCCTGGAGCGAAGGCATTCCCGCTGCGGGTGGAGCGGCGGATGAGACAACGGTTTTGGCCCTTGAAAAGGACAGGACCCCTTACCTGGTCTGTGAAAAGGAAGAGGAGTGTGAAAAAATACCCATCAGCCGGCCTGTGTTTTTAATCGGAAGGCTAAAGGGAGAGGTGGACTTTTACATTCCCAACAGGGCTGTGGGGAAAATCCACGCCGAGATAGTGGAGCAGGACGGGTCCTATTACATAAGGGATCTAAACTCCAGGAACGGCACTTTTGTCAACGGACAAAGGCTGGACAGCAACCAGGAACACCTTATAGGAGACAACGACAGGATTACATTTGCAAACCAGGAGTACAGGTTTAAAATACCGGGCAGTTAGCCTTTACCGCCACTTTGTCCGCTGTGAAACCTTGATCCTGGTCAGCGCCCTGGCCAGCGCGGCCTGGCTGCGCATGTATTCTATTCTGCTGAGCTGGCTGTGGAGCCTTTCCTCTGCCCTTTCTTTGGCAGCCCTTGCCCTGTTTACGTCAATTTCTTCCGGCCATTCTGCCGTATCGGTCAGGATAATGGTTTTTTCACGGGTTACCTCCACGTATCCTTCTGTTAAAGCTGCTTCAAGCCATTCCCCGTCCTTTTTTATCCGCACCGGTCCCGGAGATACCGCGGCCACCATGGGGGTATGGTTTCCGAGGACCCCTATCTCGCCGTCAGGCGCCTTAAAGATCACCATTTCCACCTCTCCGGAAAAGAAGGTTCTCTCCGGGGTTACTATCTCAAGGTAAAACCTGGCTTCCACGCAAAGCCCTCCCTACATGTTTTTCGCATGCTCATACACCTCGTCTATGGTGCCCTTCATGAAAAAAGCCGCTTCGGGAATGTCGTCCATCTTTCCCTCGATAATCTCCTTAAAACCGCGGACGGTTTCCTCAACCGGCACATACCTCCCGGCATAGCCGGTAAAAGCTTCGGCCGAGAATAAGGGCTGGGACAGGAATCTCTGTATTTTTCTTGCCCTGTAAACGGTTAACCTGTCCTCGTCGCTCAGCTCATCCATTCCCAGGATGGTGATTATATCCTGCAGTTCCTTGTACCTTTGAAGTATTTCCTGGACCCTGCGGGCTACGCTGTAGTGTTCTTCCCCTACGATTCTCGGGTCCAGTATGCGGGATGTGGAGTCCAGCGGGTCCACGGCCGGGTAGATCCCCTGTTCCACAATATGCCTTGAGAGCACGGTGGTGGCGTCCAGGTGGGCAAATGTGGTTGCCGGCGCCGGGTCCGTCAGGTCGTCAGCCGGAACGTATACAGCCTGGACAGAGGTTATGGAACCTTTTTTGGTGGAACATATCCTCTCCTGCAGCTCGCCCATGTCGTTGGCAAGGGTGGGCTGGTAGCCCACGGCGGAAGGCACCCTTCCCAGCAGCGCTGATACTTCAGAGCCGGCCTGGATAAACCTGAATATGTTGTCTATAAAGAGGAGCACGTCCTGACCCAGTACATCCCGGAAATACTCAGCCATTGTAAGGCCGGTAAGGCCGACTCTCATCCTGGCTCCAGGGGGCTCGTTCATCTGCCCGAAGACCATTACGGTTTTTTCAATGACGCCGGACTCTTTCATTTCGCGCCAGAAGTCGTTTCCTTCCCTGGTGCGCTCGCCTATGCCTGTGAAAACCGAATAGCCTCCGTGGACCGTGGCTATGTTCCTTATCAGCTCCATGATGAGTACGGTTTTGCCGACGCCTGCGCCGCCGAACAGCCCGATTTTCCCGCCTTTTGCGTAAGGGGTCAGCAGGTCGATTACCTTTATGCCCGTCTCCAGCATCTCCGCAGCCGGTTTCTGCTCCTCGAGGCTGGGAGCGGGCCTGTGTATGATCCACTGTTCTTTTGCCTCCACCTGGCCCAGCCTGTCAATTGGCTCTCCCAGCACGTTGAAAACCCTTCCCAGCAATTCCTTTCCCACGGGTACTTCTATCGGCTTTCCGGTGTCAAAGGCCTTCATGCCGCGGACCAGGCTTTCGGTGGACGACATGGCCACGCAGCGGGCTGTTCCGTTTCCCAGGTGCAGCATGACTTCCGCGGTCACAATTCTTCCCTTTGCAAAAATGAGCACAGCGTTGTATAATTCCGGCAAATCGCCGTTTTCAAACCGCACGTCCACAACCGGACCAAGTATTTGAGTTACAACACCTTTTCTTTTAATCATAGTGTTCACTCCATTCAGCAGCTGGATTTTTTCGTTGCCGGCCGCCGCCTCCTTCAGCCTGCAGGGTGCAGGGGTAAAGAGTTTTTCAGGACTCCCGGCGGCTGCCTGCTTTTCCGCCCTTGGGCGTTAAAATCCGCCCCCTATTCCAGCGCGTTAACCCCCGAAATGATTTCGGAAATTTCCCGGGTAATAGCCCCCTGCCGGGCCCTGTTATAGCTTAAATGGAGCTTCTCCAGCATTTCTTCGGCGTTGGCCGTCGCGCTTTCCATGGCCAGCATCCTGGCGCTCTGCTCGCTGGTGAAGGATTCCACCATGCATCCATAGACAATGCCTTTTAGGTACTTGGCAACGAGCACGTCGAACACCACTTCGGGAGAGGGTTCATAAATCATTTCCACCCCGGCTCCCGGCACGACGGCCCTGTCGCCGGAGAAATCCCGGGCTTCTTTGAGCAGCGACTCCACGTCCAGGGGGAGAACTTTCACGATGTGGGGCTCCTGCCTCAATGTGGAATGGGCCTTCGTGTATATAATGCATACCTCGTCAAGAGCCCCGCTGCGAAAATTCTCCAGCAGGATTTCGGCTATTTCCCTGGCCCTGTATATGGTAGGCATCTGAACCGGATAAAAAAAGTCGGGGTTCACATTGTAATTTTTCCTTAAGAAATAGCTCCTGCCCACGCTTCCCATAACGAAAAGCTCCGAGTCAGGGTAGTTTAGAAGCTCTTCTTCAGTGATTTTTATAATGTTGTGGTTGTATCCGCCGGCCATTCCCTTGTCTCCCGTTATTAGCAGGTATCCGCGTTTCCTCTGGGGCTTTTCGCTCCTTGGGTCGAAGTATACGGTGTTCAAACCCTGGCTGTTGGCCAGAATATCCGCTATGGTGGTAAAGACCTTGCTGAAATAGGGAAGGGTCTGGTCAAGCTGCTTTCTGGCTTTTTTCAGCTTCGCGGCGGATATGACCTTCATTGCCCTGGTTATTTGAAGGATCTCTTTTATGCTTCGAATTCTCATTTTAATTTCACGGGTGCCGGTCACGGTTGATCACCTCTTCAGCCTGTATAAAGGCTCTAACCCTCTTTTTTAAAGCTTTCCAGGAATTCTGACAAAGCTTTTTTGAGCATTTCTTCGGTTTCGGCGTCGAGATCCCCGCTGTCCGATATGCTTTTGCCTACATGGGGATATTTTTCCCTCATGAACTTAAGAAGGTCGGTGTTGAATCTCCGGACGTCCTTCACCGGAATATCCATCAGGTAACCGCCGGTTACCGCATACAGCACCATTACCTGGTCTTCCAGGGGCATAGGGGATAACTGGGGCTGTTTTAAGGTCTCCACCAGCCGTTCTCCCTGAGCCAGTTTGTCCCTGGTGGCCTTGTCCAGGTCTGAGCCGAAATGGGCAAAAACAGACAGCTCCCTGTACTGGGCCAGCTCTATCCTCAAGGGCGCCGCCACTTTTTTCATTGCCTTTGTCTGGGCTGCCCCTCCGACCCTGGACACCGACAGGCCCACGTTTACAGCCGGCCTGTGTCCGGCGTGGAAAAGCTCGCTTTCCAGGTAGATCTGGCCGTCGGTTATGGATATTATGTTGGTGGGTATATAGGCCGACACGTCACCCTCAAGGGTTTCAACGATAGGGATTGCGGTAATGGAACCGCCCCCCAGTTCATCGCTTAGCCTGGCCGCCCTCTCCAAAAGCCTTGAGTGGAGGTAAAACACGTCTCCGGGATAGGCTTCTCTTCCGGGAGGCCGCCTTAAAAGCAGGGACAAGGTCCTGTAGGCCACGGCGTGTTTGGAAAGGTCGTCATATACTATAAGCACGTCCCTGTGGTCGTTGTACATAAATTCCTCTGCAATGGCGCAGCCGGCATAGGGGGCAAGGTACTGCAAAGTGGGCATATCGCTGGCCGTGGAGGAGACCACGGTGGTATACTCCATGGCACCGAATTTCTTCAGGGTGTTGACAATGGCTGCCACAGTGGATGCCTTCTGGCCAATGGCCACATAGATGCAGAGGACATCCTTGCCTTTCTGGTTAATGATTGCGTCTATGGCAATGGCGGTTTTGCCCGTCTGGCGGTCGCCTATTACCAGCTCCCTCTGTCCCCGGCCTATGGGCACCATGGCGTCAATGGCCAGGATCCCCGTTTGCAGGGGCCGGTCAACGGATTTGCGGTCCACAATTCCAGGTGCATTTGCCTCCACCGGTCTGAATTTGCCGCTTTTAATCTCTCCCAGGCCGTCTAAGGGATTGCCCAGGGAGTTAACAACCCTTCCAATCAAAGAGCTCCCTACGGGGACTTCCACGGTTCGCCCTGTCCTTTTTACCGGGGAACCCTCCCTGACTTTTCCGCTCCCGCCCAGGAGAACGCAGCTGACGCAGTCCTCTTCCAGGTTCAAGGCCATGCCGTATATTCCGCTGCCAAAGTCCAGGAGCTCTCCGTACATACAATCGGGAATACCGTGTATCCTGGCTATCCCGTCCCCTGTCTGTATTACGTATCCTTCTTTCTCCTCTGCCCGGGCTTTGGAAGCGCAATATTCAATTTGACGCCTGTTTACGGCTGTAATTTCATCAGTTTTAAACTCCACGGTCATCACCCCTTTTGCCTGGCTTTTTGCCACAAATTCCTGCAGGGCGTTCAACCGGGTTTCACAGCGCTGCTAAAACACTGCTGCCAGCTTTGACCCTGATGCCTCCCTTGAGGGATATGTCTGTCACAATTTTTAACCTGACTACTGCTGCTTTGAAAAGTTTCC
>JAKOSZ010000294.1 GCA_029776555.1 Bacillota bacterium
CAGAAGTAGTAGTTGAAAAGCAAGCACTGCATGGGAAGGAAGACCTTGAGGCTTGGCTTAAAGTCTCAATGCCGGCATTGAAAGGACCTTTTGCCTGGAAGCCTTGGATTAAGCATGTATTGAAAGAAATTGGAACTATTCAGTGGACAGCTTAAAAAACATGCAGGGAGTTTCACCTACTAACTCTTGACACAGACGTTCCCTGATTTCTCCCTTGAAGGGAGCCCTTGAAAATGCTATAATACAATTTGAATTCAGCGGGGAAGAGTATCGAAGTGGTCATAACGAGCCTGACTCGAAATCAGGTGACGGGAAACCGTCCGTGGGTTCGAATCCCACCTCTTCCGCCAGATAAAAGCGCCCGGCGCACAAAGCCGGGCGCTTTTAAGTAATAAAGGATGGTTGTTGTCACCCTCTGTTTAAATTAACAGCGGGGAGAGGAGTGACAGTAAATCTTACTTTTTCACGGGCATCAGCGCAGGCGTTTTCTTTCGGCGGCCTGAGCTTCTTCTTTTGTAACATGGACGGTGCCTTTGGGATGCTCCGGCGGCGCGTAGATGGTGTACAGTTTAAGAGGCCTGTGGCCCGTGTTGATCAGGTTATGCCATTTCCCGGCCGGTATGAAGATGACATAGCCGTCAAAAACCCTTCTCTCAAAGTCCAGGTTGTCTCTGCTGTTTCCCATTTTCACGATGCCCCGGCCTTCTTCGATGCGTATGAACTGGTCCACAGCCGGGTGCATTTCCAGGCCGATGTCCTCCCCGACATTGAGGCTCATCAGGGCAAGCTGCAGGTGCTTCCCCGTCCACAGGACAGTGCGGAAATTGCTGTTTTGCCTGGCAGCCTCCTCAATATTTATCACGAAGGGTTCCGGCCCGTAATCTTTTAATTCCATCGGGGCGCAGTAACCGGCCCCGGTGGGAAGAGGAACATGCTCACCGGGAAGCTGTTTAAATAAATCCGGGCCGTACACCGGTGCAGTTATGCAGTGGGGGTATGGACAGGTTTTAAATGGACCGTACATGGCGGCCGGGTTATACATGGGCGTGTTATAACAATAAGGGTAAGAATAGGGTCTGTACGCGTTATACACTTCACTCATCCCTTCCAAACAAAGCTTATGTTATTAACGTATGTTTTGTTTTAGGAGGGTGTGAACGGGATGAGTCACCAAGGACGGTTCTTAATTGACTCACGGAAGTTAATTTTAAGCAGACACGCTCTCCTGTGATTTTTTAACAGCTGCCCCGGCAAAAGTTATATCACCCGTATTTCAATTATTTACAGTAATTGATATAATAGACTTGATACTAAAAGACAGCTCTTTGTTTCATCCTTCTCTTAACCAGTTTCCTTCGGGGGGCTTTCCAGGACTTGCCCCACAGATTCCAACCAAAGGTGGTGTACTTATGGAATTTAACCGGATTAAAGAAATAGGCGAAAAAATAAGGGATAACATCTCAAGGGTGATTGTGGGCAAGGGTGAGGTGATAGACTTAGTCCTTGTCTCACTTTTCTGTTCGAGCCATGTGCTTCTGGAGGACGTCCCGGGGGTGGGAAAAACCCTTCTGGCTAAGTGCCTGGCCAAATCCATCGGCTGCGATTTCAAAAGGGTGCAGTTCACACCGGACCTCCTTCCCTCCGACGTTACGGGCATAAACTACTACAACCAGAAGCTGGGGGAATTTGTTTTCAGGCCGGGCCCGGTATTTACCAACATTTTGCTGGCGGACGAGATCAACAGGGCTACCCCCAGGACACAGGCAAGCCTTTTGGAGTGCATGGAAGAAAAGCAGGTGACCATTGACGGAGAAACCAAGAAATTAAGCGAGCCGTTTTTCGTGATAGCGACCCAGAACCCGGTGGAGATACAGGGTACCTTCCCCCTCCCGGAAGCCCAGCTGGACAGGTTCTTCATGAGGCTAAAGATCGGTTATCCTTCCACCGCCGAAGGCCGGAGGATACTGGAGAGGTTCCAGAAGGACAATCCTTTCCTTGACATAGGCACGGCGGCGTCCCGGGAGGAGGTGCTGGAGGCCCAGAAGTCCATTGGAGAGGTTAGGGTAAACGGTGCCGTGAAGGATTACATTGTGGCTGTGGTGGAAGCCACCAGGAGCCACCCCAAAATATCCCTGGGAGTAAGCCCAAGGGGCGCCCTGTCACTGATGAAGGCTGCCCAGGCCTATGCGATTTTCAGGGGCAGGGATTTTGTGACCCCTGATGACGTTAAGTACACCGCTGTCCCGGTCCTTTCCCACAGGATTATCCTTAAAGGCCATGCCATCGCCACCATGGGGGCTTCCAGTGCCGAGGCGGCTATTGCCGAGGTTTTGAACACGGTGCCGGTCCCGGTAGAGGAGATATAGGGGGATTTTTATGCAGATTTGGCTGCTGATTCTTGTGCTTTTTGCCACGGTGGCCGTTCAGGCTTTCGTATATAAGAAGGGGCTTTTCAAAAAACTGGATTACCAGTGCGGCTTCAGCACGGCCGAGGCAAGCGAGGGGGAGAACATTTACCTTGTTGAAACCATTTACAACAAGAAACTGCTCCCCCTACCATGGATCAAGGTAAATATGACCGCTTCCAGGTGGCTGGAGTTTGCCGGGGCCCTGTCCACCATTGCCCAGGACACAAGGTATGTGACCAGCGCATTTTTCTTAAGGAGCTATCAGAGGACCATACGGCGCTGGAACCTTAAATGCCTCAAAAGGGGAGTTTACCGGATAAACAACGTGACCCTGGTGTCCGGTGATTTGTTCGGGCTGTACGTGAATTCCCAGCCTTTTCACGTAGGGGCGGAACTCATGGTTTTTCCGGCCACGGTCCAGCTTGAGGAAATGCTGGCCTCTGCCAGGCAGCTCCAGGGGGACACGGTGGTAAAGCGCTGGATAGTGGACGACCCTTTTTATGTCCAGGGGGCAAGGGAGTATATACCCGGCGACCCGCTGAACAGGATACACTGGCAGGCCACGGCAAAGACCGGCCTTCTCATGACCAAGAAAAACGAGTTTACCTCCCAGTACAGCGTAACCGTCATATTGAACATCCAGTCCATTGAACATGAGTATAACGATGTGGTTAAAAAAGATTTGATAGAGTTCGGGATAAAGGTGGTTTCAACTGTCCTGGACAGGGCTTTCAGGATGGGCATGCCGGTGAGGTTTGCCACAAACGGCTATTCTCCCGAAGAAGAAAAGGGCACGGTCTTTACGGTGGAAGCCGCCGGGAGGGACCATTTGAGAGCCCTCCTCAAGATTCTTGCAACCCTCCAGATTAAGATAGCCAGATACTTTGAACCTTTCCTGGAAGAGCTGATACCACAGATAAACAACAGCCAGGTTATCCTGGTAACGGCATACCTAAGCGCTTCCATGTGTGAAAAAGCCAGAAAACTGAAAGCAAACGGAAACGAGGTAAAAATCATTGTGACAGAATACGTAGAAAAGGCTTCGATACCGGAAGACCTGGACATTTATTTTGTTATAAGGGATGGCCTTAAGAATGTGGGATAGATTTAAAAACCTTTTCTTAAAAGCCATAGCCATAACTTCGGTTTATGCCCTGTTCTTCGCCCCTGCGGCGGCCGGAAGGGCTGTTTTCTTTCAAGTCACCGAATATGCCATGTATGTGCCGGCAGGGATAACAACTGCCTTTACAGGTTTTGGCGTGTCTCTCCTGATAACGAGGAAAAGGAAAACCTGGCTTGAGATGGCCATTGCCCACGCCACCGTTTTATTACCCCTTGCCTTGATAGTGCTGACCTTTTCAGCGGATTCAACATCCAGGGCCCTGTATGAAGGCGCATGCACGGCCCTGTTCTGGTTAATAGGGGTGAGGAGCTGCTTTCAGGATTACAGCTCCATAATAAGCTTCGGTAAAGTCTTTCCGGGGATGCTCTTAAACGGCTTAACCCTTATTGTGGCCTCATATTTTAGCCGGTATGCCTACCTCAGAATTACGGTGCTGTTCTCCCTTTACATTTTCATAGGCCTGTTTGTGGTGCTCTTAAACCAGTACGTGGTTGAAATCGCCATAGGGAAGAAGAACACCAACGTACAGGTCAGCCAGAGGAAGATGAGGCTATATAACATAACGGTGGTGGCAGGCCTGCTGCTGCTTTTGCCCATCCTTCTAAACATCAGGAACATACTCGGTTTCATTGCGTCTATGGTTTCAGCGGTTCCCCAGGGCCTGGCGCGGCTTGCGGGAAAACTTGCCGCAGTGCCGCTGTTTAGCCGTAAAGGGCGGGTAACCCCCGGGGGGGAGGTTGGAAGGCCTGATGGCAGCTACCCGGGCGAAACCGGGACCCTTGAGCCCCAAATACCCGAAGCTCCGGAAGAGCAGGAACAGCTGGATTTATCAGAATTGATTGACGGGTTCAGGAAAGATTATGACGAAGACGTTTTAGAGAAAATTTATCTGGCCTTTTGGATAATTTCTGCAATCCTGGCTTACGCCTTTGTACTCTGGCTTGTTAAGAGCGGCCGCCTTAAGAGATTCGTAACTTCCGTAAAAAGGGCGGTTGCCAGGGGCATAGCGATAATAAAATACTTTTTTAAGCACTACTTCTTAAGGTTTGGCTTCAGGGAGGAGACCGAGGACTACGTGGATGAAATTGAATTCATAATTCCCGGGAAGGATACGGGAAAAGACGACGCCCACGGCCGGTTTAAGAAAAAACTCCGCGGCCTGGAAGGGCTGCCCTACGGGGTAATGGCCATAAGGCGCCTTTACGGCAATATACTTAAAATGCTGATCTCAAGGAATATAAAAATCGTAAGGTCGGATACCACCGGTGAGATATTTAACAAGTCCAGGGCAGTAGATGGGATAAGCCCGAACTTTGACTATATCACCAGGGTATACGAGAGAGTGAGGTACGCAGACCTGGACCCGGGGACGGACGAGGTGGAGAAGGCCGAGGGAAGCTTTAAAGAGATGACCCGGCTGTTAAAAAAGAAAAAGTGAAGGCTGTAAGAATCCCCAATTCCTCTAACAATGGATTTCCTTGGGAACCGATATGGCCTTTCTCAGCCTGGCCGCCGCCTCCCCTATACCTAATTCTCTGTGGTACAGGCTGGACGTGCCGGCGACGAATATGTCAGCCCCGGCCCGCCGCATCTTTTCAGCGTTTTCAAAGGAGACGTTGCCGTCAACCTCTATTTCCGCGTTACGGCCGCTATTCCGGGCAAGGACACAGGTTTCCGTTATCTTTTTTAAGGTGGCTGGAACAAGTTTTTGCCCCGCGTACCCTGGGTTCACCGTCATTATCAATACCAGGTCCACATCGTCCAGGACGTGTTCTATGGTGCAAAGGGGCGTCGCCGGGTTTAGGGCGACCCCTGCCCGGGCACCCGTGTCTCTTATCATGGAAAGGGCCCTTTGCAGGTGGACCGTGGCCTCCTGATGGATTGTCACAATGTCCCCCTCCCGGGGCTTGAAGGGGCCGATCCAGCTTTCGGGGTTTTCCACCATAAGGTGGATGTCCATGGGTAAGGAGGTCATGCTCCTTACGGCCCTGACGAAGTCGGGGCCCAGGGTGAAATTGGGCACGAAGTGGCCGTCCATGATGTCCACGTGGATATATTCAATTCGGAGCTCTTCCAAAAGCCTTAGCTCTTCCTCAAGCTTTCTGAAACTGGAACACATGATGGAAGAGGATATCTTTCCGTCCATTGCCGTCCTCCGGTAAATTCGGCTGCTTTGCCGGGCTGCCCGTTTTCGCCGGGCAGTCCGGCAGCAGAAATAAAAATTTTCTTAACGCTTCTTAATCCGTTGCCAAAACACGGACTTAAGGGTTGACCATTACCCTCATGCCGGCGTGGCTTTCAGCGACTTTAAAGGCCTCGTGTATGTCATCTAAGCTGAAGCGGTGGGAGATGTATTTGTTCATGTCAATGGCACCGGACGATATGAGGTCCACGGCCTTCTGGTGGTGGCGGGGAACCTGCCCGTGGGCGCCATGCACAAAAAGCTCCTTGTAGTGGATGATGTTGGTGTCAAGGGTTACCAGGGATTTGTCCTTGGGAAGGCCGCCGAAAAAGTTGACCCTGGCCCTGTTCCTGGCCATCTTCAGGGCGTCCACCTGGGCTTCGGGGGAGGGGTTGGCCGTGATTACCACGCCGGCGCCCAGGTTCCCGGTTTCCTCAAGAACCCTGGCCACCGCGTCCTCCTCGGAAGAGCAGATGTAGACGTCGGCTCCGAACTTTCTGGCCATTTCCAGGCGGGGTCTTGAGCGCTGCACCACTATTATTTTGGAAGCCCCCATTTTCCTGGCGACCTCGATAATCATGCAGCCGATGGGCCCGGCTCCTATGACCACTACCGTATCTCCCAGCCTGACATCGGAAAGCTCAAGGGCGTTGATGACGCAGCCCAATGGTTCGGCCAGCGCGGCCTCGTCATAGCTGACGTGGTCCGGGATCTTGTGGACGGGACCGTAATTTACCACAATCCTGTTGAGGAGGACGTACTCGGCAAAGCCTCCTGCAAACTGGTAGCCCATGGCGTAGTTTATCTGGCAGTTGTTGCCCATGCCGGCTTCGCAAAAGGCGCATTCGCCGCAGGGGACGTCAGCCCCGATGGCGACCCTGTCGCCGGGTTTAAACTTTGTGACATTCCGCCCCACCTCCACGACCCTGCCCGAGATCTCATGGCCGATTATCTGGGGAGGCTTGACCCTGGGGTTCCCGTAATGGAATATCCTTATATCCGAACCGCAGACGGCACACGCCTCTACCTTTACCAGGACGCTGTCGTCGTCCGCTTTCGGGGTGGGTACTTCTTTGACCACAAGCCTGTCCAGGCCTTCAAGCACTGCTGCCTTCATTTTACATATCCTCCTTTGCCGTGCTAATCCATGACGAACATCACTTTGTTGAAGAAAGCCTTTCTATCCCTCATCATTTCAAGCACTTCCTGCGCCTTCTCAAGAGGCACTTTATGGGTGATGAAATCTTTCACCCTGATTTTACCCAGTTCCATGGCCCTTATGGAGAGCTGCCAGTCGTTTTTGGGTATGGACACGAAACTGGAATTCCAGGTTCCGAAAATTTTGAGCTGTTTTCTAAGGAGCTCCCAGTAGGCCTGCTGGGAAAGCTTCATGTCTCCCGCGGGATTTCCCATGGCCACCAGCCTGCCGAAGGGCCTTAAGCACTTTAAACACTGCTCCAGGGTTGCCGGGACGCCGGCCCCTTCTATGGCTGTGTCCGCCCCTCTTCCGCCGGTCAGTTCCGTTATCCACTCCACCGGGTCTCCGTCCAGGGAATTAAAGGAGTGTTCAAATCCGACTTTACGGGCAAACTCCGTCTTCTCCCGGTCGATGTCCACCAGCATCACCCGGTCGGCTCCCCAGGCTTTGGCCCACTGTCCCAGCATCAGGCCGATGGGACCGGCCCCGAATATGGCCACGTTGTCCCCTATCTCTATGCCCGCCTGCCTTAAGGCGTGTACCGCCACTGCCGCAGGTTCGGCCATGGCCGCCTCCTCGCAGGACAGGGACTGGGGCACCATGACCAGGTTCCAGAGGGGGACGGCTATGTATTGGGCAAAGCCCCCGTCGCACCTGGAACCGAAGTAGTTGTAGTCCCTGCACTGGGCGTATTCGCCCACCTGGCAGATGTCGCACTTCATGCAGGGTATAAGGGGAAACACCGCCGCCTTCCTTCCGGTAAGGCCTTCGTCCACGCCCGGGCCTGTTTTTTCTATCACACCCGCGAACTCATGGCCGGGGATGGTGGGAAAGTGGTAGGTGCCCTTTGAAAATATCCTGGGTATGTCCGAACCGCATATGCCCGAGGCTTTTATTTTAACCAGCACCTCGCCCTCCTTTGGGGCGGGAGTTGGAACTTCCTCCAGGCGTAAGTCTCCTATACCGTGTAAAACGCATGCTTTCATACTAATCCTTCCCTGGGACAGGGGGACAGGTCCCCTGTCCCATTTTTCATAAATTTACCACTTTGGGACAGGGGGACAGGTCCCTTGCCCCTTTTTGTTAATTATTGCCATCCTAGACATGGGAACAGGTCCCTTGCCCCAAACTGCTATTTTTCCAAACAGGGCTTCCAGCCTTTATTGGATCCTGGTTGCCCTTAAATGCCGCATGAACGGGGCCAGGTCTTTCATCCCGGCTGTTATTCCACCATACAAGCTTCCAACCTTTATAGGGTCCAGCTTGCCCTTGAATGCTCCAATCCTGTTATTCCCCTGTACGGGGCTTCCGGCTGCAGCTTAATTGTTTTCATAAAGGCAGCCGGGTATCATTCCTTCACGTAAGGCCTCCAGTAGTCCACCGATTCCTTAAGGTCTCCTATTACCCTGAAATCCGTGTCCCAGTGCTCCCTGTGGCTTATCTCGAACATCAGGGAACACTCGTTAGCCCCTGACTTTTCCAGGGACTTTAAAACCTTTTCAGGGTGAATGATGCCCTTTTGGTTATACTCCTCGGTAAAGGGCCAGTGGTTGCTCCTGTGGAGCTCGGTCTGCTGCAGGTGTATTACCGGGGAGCAGGCGCCCAGCCTTTCAATCCAGGGGTACGGGTCCCTCTGGTCCGGGTGGGGGGCATGGCCCACATCGAGGCAGATACGCATGGGGACCCCGCAGTGGCTGTTTACCCTGTTCATGAGTTCCAGGGCTTCCTCCACGGTGTTGGCCATTTCCCTGGGCACCGACATGGGCTCAAAAATGAGGCAGTCAAAGCCCAGTTCCTTTACGAAAAATGACAGCTCCTGCCAGCTCTTGACGGCTTCATCCACGAGCCTTTTCCTTGTATCGGGGTCGTTGTAGGAAGCAAAGGTCATGATCCCGAAATGGCTTCCGCCGTTTTTGGCTCCGAGGCGGGAGGCTATGACAAAAAAGTCTTTGAACCACTGGAGCCATATCTTTCTCGCTTCCTCGTCGGGATGCGTAAGGTGGTTTACCCTGGTAAAGGCGCTGGTGAAGACCGATTCCACGTTAATGCCGTATTCGGCGGTGAAGGAGTTGATTTCAGCAATCTGTTTTTCAATGAAGTCCCTGGGCAGGAAAGGGTTTAGAAGGTCGGCCACGAACTGGACGTATTTCAGCCCAAGGTCCTTTGCCACAATCCTCGCCCATTCTCTTGGTTCCATGTACCTGTTTATTGCAAAGCCCAGGTTGATGCCTAGTTTAAGCCTCATAAAACGACCTCCCAATTTGCGATGCCTGGTTGGTTTTCGCGCGTCGAGTTTCTGCAAGCGGGACGGCTAAAGGTCCTGGCGCCGGCATGAAAAAGACAGCGGAAACTGTTTCATACATCAAAGTTCCAGCACGCCGGATTTCAGGCGCTGCCCTTTTCCCTGCCTGAAAGCAGCATGCGGCAGCCTGTCTTTCATGCCCGTGAATCCGTCCCCGGCATAATTATAGCACTATACTTAGAGCAATTGCCAGCGTTATAGTCGTTTTTTCATTCTTCAACGCGTTTTCCGGTGGTAAATAATACATGTTTCTCTTTTCATATATCAGCACAGACTAAAGCTGTTAAGTAGCATGCGTCAAAAAATTGTACGGGGTACACCAATGGCCGAGGAACTCAGTGAAATAATGGAAAGAATCCGGGAGCTTAGAAATTCCCTTCACCGCCTTATTGATGAGAAGGGCTCCGTCCTTGACCCGGAAGTTATAGCCAGGAGCAAGGCGCTGGACGACCTGTTAAACAGGTATGAGTCGCTTGTAAAGAAAAACGGTAATTATAATGTCTAAAATGCTGCCATCTTTTAATTATTCTTCCTTTACCGGCAGAGTCTAAGCTGTGCCTTAAACCCCTCGTTTCCTGCCATATTGCCTCCTTTTATCAGCTGAAAACGGTGTAATGCGAAAAAACGGATAAGCCCATGTTTTATTGACAAAACGGGGCTTGTGATGTAGAATAAAAAAGCGGTTTTTCCCGCGTCATTGGATTATAGATTAGCGTGGAGAGATGTCCGAGCTGGTCGAAGGGGCATGACTGGAAATCATGTGTAGGGGAAAACCTCTACCGAGGGTTCGAATCCCTCTCTCTCCGCCAATTATTTTGAAAGAGGCCGATTGCTGTTGCAATTGGCCTCGAAATTTCTATGAGTCGCCGGGGAAGGTTCTTCTTTAATCGGGTACTGAGCTCCTGAATTTTTCAAGCATTTCCTTTCCTTCTTCTACGGACCTTGCAATGCTCTGTATAATTATATTCCTTTTCCTGGGCCAATCACCCGCCAGCAAACGCTGAGCCTGGTGAGACTTGAAGTCCAGGTAAAGCATAAATACCATGTTCCTGGGGGCCCTTTCTGCCAGAGCCCACAAATCGTGATAATTAGGGTCAAAGTCCAGCCCGGTGATCCAGGGGTTCTTAAAAAACTCGTCAATCATCTTGCCGGAGGTCCCGCAGTAGTGAATCCTTCCGCCCCCTATGGACTGCATAAGCCTGGTATCCCTTGGGAGCACATATTCTGTATACATTTCAGGACTGATCATTTGGGTGGAACAGTTGCTTATCCGGGCGGCCCCTTTCCACAATACCCCCCAGTCGTAAAACCATTCCCTGTCGGTGCTTATCATGCCTTTAAGGTAACGGACCATTTCTATCATGTAATCGGTAATCTTGTCCAGCAGCACATTGGCGGCGTTAGGATCGTCATAAAAATCTGTGAGAAAATCGTTGCCTCTTATTAAAAATGCGTTGTTAAAAGGGCTCTGAATATCCGGGTGCTGGATGTGAACCCCTTCGGGGATGTTTTCAAGGAATACCTCGGTAAACATTTTCAGTTTTTTAAATAAGCCGTCCTCTTTAGAAGGGGTTTTAAGCCTGTAAATACCATCGATGCTGTTAATTACAGGCCCTTTTGCACACGGCAGGTTATCATTGGGCACATAAGTCTCGCAGCCAAAGGCGGAAGCCATCAATCCCGTGCCAAATTCCACCCTGACCGTAGGCAGCCGGTCATCCTCGATTTCCAGGTGGTGACGCAGCTGCGTAAGACCGGTTTTCAGCATCACCATGGGGTCGTTGAACCTGGCGTCATAAGGTGGAAGGTTAGCCACAGGCACACCTATTATAAACATGGGGGAGCAATTGTCCGGGTCCAGGTACATCTGCCTGTAACGGTCATGAATTTTATTCAGCCGGTTTAGCTGGTAGTCGTCAATTTTAAGGATATTTTTTAAATCCAAATCCATCATCCTCCCTGAACGCCGTCCCGAGTACCACAAATACCATATATTCCGGGAACGCTCGCTTGTCTTTCATCGCCTTTGACATCATAGTTAATTTTATATCCCTTATACATAAAAGGCAACAGCAAGGCCCGGGCCAGGGGGCTGTTCCGTGCCTTGGCAAAGCAAGGGGGCAGGGGGCAGGGGATGAGAACAAAGGGTAGGATTCTGTGTCTAACAGGACAAAGAGATAGAAAGTAAAGGGCACGGCGGTTAACGGAGATGGAAAGCAAAATGAACGGTTTTATGTTTCGATAGGGACATAAGGCAGGAGTTAGGAAATAGGGATGACGGTTTACTGAGACGGTGAAATAGAAGGGCTGATTTTGTGCCCCCGCTGAGCCAGGAGGAAGCGGGAAAGGGGATAGGAAGTAAGAGAGGGATTGACCAGGTTGAGGAAGTAAGAGCAGGTGGTTGACGGAGATGGTGAAGTGAAGGGGACGCTCCTGTGTCCTGGCAGGGTCAAGAGGACACAGGGCGAGGAGCTGGAAGTAAGAGCAGAGGGTTGACGGAGATGGTGAAGTGAAGGGGACGCTCCTGTGTCCTGGCAGGGTCAAGAG
>JAKOSZ010000295.1 GCA_029776555.1 Bacillota bacterium
AAAAAGTGGTTCGGTGTATTTCTCCTGGCCATGGGCTTTTACGAAATGCTGAGAAAAGATAAGAAGTAATGCTGTAATTAAAAAAGCAGCCCAATCCCTTAGCGGGACCGGACTGCTTTTAAATTCCAGGTTCTCACAGCCTGAACAGGGAAGTCCTTTTGAAGTTGAGCTTCATAGTAAGTATCTTGTCAGTTGAGAAGATTCTCACGGCAATATAGAGGAAGATGAAAAACAGCGCCAGCTGGTATATCATCCCGTAAATTACCGGTGTGTAATTGCGCAGGAAGATGTTGGGCGAAGCGAAGAAGGTGTGGGAGAAGGGGATGGCGTATACCAGGTACTTTATGGCGGGAGAGGCATTGTTTAAGTCCACGAACATTGAGACTATATAGGGTATCATGATTAAGAAGGTCAGCGGCGCCACCAGCCCCTGGACTTTCTTGACGTCCTCGGCAAAAGTGCCCAGTATAAGGGATATGGCAAGGGCTATAAGGATGCTGAGGAAAATGGATGTCCCCAGGAAGAGGTAGCCCACCGGGTTGATGGAGAGGCCAAGCTGCTCTATGATTTCCCTGCTTACGGCTGAGGTCTGCCCCATGGCTCCGCCGGTAATCTCGTTCATGTAATAGGTGAAGCCCACCATGTAAAAAGCTGCAGCCACAAGTGATACCAGCCCCGCCGCCACCATTTTGGCCGCCACTAGAGACAGGCGGGTCACCGGGGTACTCAACAGGGTTTCCAGGGTCTTGTTTTCCTTTTCCGAGGCAATGGTTACGGCCAGCATCTGGGAGGACATGAGGATGACCAGGAATATCACTATGGGCACAAAGACGGTTTGAGACATGATGAAGCCTGTCACCTGGTCCATGGTGGTTGCGGCTTTTCTGTCTCCTATTACTACAAAGTCTTTAGTTTTAATTGGGTTTTTCAAATCGGCGGGGTTGGCGCCGGGGATTTTGGAGTTGATGTACTGGTTGCTCATGTACTCGTTCATGGCGCTTAAGGCCATACTGAGGGATTTTGCCCCTACGCTTCCCATTACGGAAAACTGGCGGACAATGCTGTAAGTTTTAAGCACCTGGGGCTGCTGGTTTGATATGCCTTTTTCAAAGCCTTTCGGGATAACCAGGAGTGTGGAGACATTCTTCTCCTGGGCTTTCTTTACGGCCTGGTCTGCATCCATATCAGTGAAAAGGGTCACATTGAAGCCGCTATCGGTCAAAACCTTTACCAGCCCCTGGGAGCCGCTGGTGGTGTCACTGTCCAGTACGACAATATCCTGCTTTTTGATGGCTTTTTGAGTTTCGCTCCCCAGGATGTTGCCGATGAATATAAAGACTACCACGCTGATCAGCAAGGGGAGTATCATTTGAAGGGTGAGCAGTTCCTTAATCTCCTTGGTGAGGAGCACAATAAACTTTCTCATTTTACCACCTCCGCGAACACCTCTTCCAGGTTCTGGGTGCCGTATTTCCCTTTGAGCCCGTCGGGCGTGCCGGTTTCATGAATAAGTCCCTTGTCGATAATTGCCACCCTGTCGGAGAGGTACTCTATTTCCAGCATGTTATGGCTGGACACCAGTACCGACATGCCCGTTTTTGACAGTTCCCTGATGGTTCTCCTTATCTCAATGGCGTTGATCACGTCAAGGCCGCTGGTGGGTTCGTCCAGGATGGCAAGTTTGGGTCTGGACATTACCGCCCTTGCAAGCAGGAGTTTGCGGGTCATACCTTTGCTGTAAGTGCCTATTTTATCCTTCAGCCTTTCGCCGAGGCCCGAAACCTGCTCCGCGAACTCTTCAAACTCCCTCCTGGTGTTGGCGTCGGGCGCAAAGAGGGAGGCCATGAAGTTTAAATAGGCATATCCCGTCAGGTTTTTGTAAGCCCCGGCTTCTTCAGGCAGGTAGCTTATTATCTGCCTTATCTTTTCAGCCTCACGACTTAAGTTGTAATCGTATATATACACTTCTCCGTCACTTGGAGTCAATATGGTGGCTATGATCCTTAAAGCCGTGGTCTTGCCGGCGCCGTTGGGCCCTATGAGCGCGAAAATCTCCCCCGGGTTTACGTCAAAACTGATGCCTTTAAGAGCTTCGTGGTTGCCGTAGCTCTTTTTCAGGTCCTTTACGACCAGGGCTTTTTCCATGTTTTACCCTCCTTCCGATACTGTTTGGCAAATCATGCAGGGAATAATTGAACAAACAAATTATATCATTAATCGCTCAATTAATTAAGTATGTCCGGCCCCTTTTCTTCTTTTTCCTGACCTCATCTGAAAAAGTAAATGCCACCCTCATGGGTATGGGATGCGGAAGCAGCTTTTGCAAAATCAGAAGCGGAATTTAGCTTTTCAATTGACCTCATAGTGTAAAATTTTTATAGGATTCACAAAAGAAAGAGACCATCCTTTTTGGTAAAATATAAGTTAACCGAAAACACCAAAAAAGGAGGTCTCTCATTATGGACATTAATATTATACTTCAGATTTGCGGAAATTTCATTAACGAAGTGGTGAATTTTTTCAAGGGGGAGGAAGTAAAAAGTATAAATGAGATTGCGGAAAATATG
>JAKOSZ010000296.1 GCA_029776555.1 Bacillota bacterium
AACCTGTCCCGAGCCGCCGCCGCCAGGGTCGCCGCTTTATACGCTGCCCAACGTCATATTAACCCCGCATATCGCGGGCTCCATGGGGAAGGAGTGCCGCCGCATGGGCAGATACATGGTGGAAGAGCTTGAGCGGTATGTCGGGGGAGAACCCTTAAGATGGCAGATAACAAGGGAAAAACTGGCGACAATGGCATGAAGCGTTATAAGAAGCTTTAACCTGCCATAGTCATAGTAATATATCCGGAAGAGTTGTAAAACCGTAAACAGTGGATATTGAGCGGAGAAGCAGGGACAGCGGAGCTGAACACCTGTCCCCTTCTCCCTGAATGGGAGGTAAAGGTATGAAAATTGTGGTGCTGGCCGGGGGATTAAGCCCGGAGAGAGATGTGTCGCTGTCATCAGGCTGTTTAATAGCCAACGCCCTTTTGGAAAACGGGCACCGGGTATTGCTCCTGGATCTATATAAGGGCCTGGATTTTACCGGCGACGTTGACGATTTATTCGTAAGCGGCACGGCAAAAAGATTTAAATATGCTATCCCTGACCGTGAACCTGATTTGGAGAAGCTGGTGTTGGAAAGCGGTCATGGCAAGTCCCTCATAGGGAAAAACGTGATCGAGATCTGCAGGTTTGCGGATGTGGTATTTCTCGCCCTCCACGGCTCTATTGGAGAAAACGGCCAGTTGCAGGCCGTGTTTGACTCTTTCGGGATTTGCTATACGGGAACTGGCTATGCGGGGAGCCTTTTGGCCATGGACAAGGCTTTGTCGAAAGAGCTGATGCGCTTTCACAACCTGCCCACAGCCGATTGGAAAGTGTTTGACACGAAAAAGGACGGTCTTGACAGCATATTAAAAGGTATAGGCTTGCCCTGCGTCATAAAGCCCGTAAGCTGCGGGTCCAGCATTGGTGTTTCCATTGTCAGGGACGAAGACGAACTGGGCAAGGCGGTGGAATACGCGAAAAAGTATGAAAGCCGTTTGCTTGTGGAGAAAATGATTAAAGGGCGGGAGTTTTCCGTGGGAATCCTGGAAGGAAAGGCCCTGCCGGTCATTGAGATCGTCCCCGGCGAAGGGTTTTACGACTACAGGAACAAGTACCAGCCCGGCCTGACCAAAGAGATTTGCCCGGCGGGAATTTCGCGGGAATTAACAGAAAAGCTTCAGGACACAGCCGAAAAGGTACATAGGACATTGCGGCTGGGGGACTTTTCAAGAATAGATTTCATGGTGGACGATGATGACAACGTATATTGCCTGGAGGCAAACACTCTGCCGGGCATGACCCCGACCAGCCTCCTGCCCCAGGAGGCCAAAGCGGCAGGGATATCCTATAACGAATTGTGTGAAAAAATCATAGAACTGGCCCTGCGCAGGATTTAAACCCAAAAAAACAGGGGGACGGGCTCCTGCAGGAGCGCACAGAAGAACCGTCCCCTTGTGTTCATTGTGCTCTTCTTACGCCAGTTCTATTACCAGGCTGCTGCCGGCTTCGATGGCAACGGGAGTGTCGAAAGTGATATCCGTCCCGTCCTGCCTGAAAGCTGCAGGCGCCCCGGCCAGCGAAAGCGATGCCGCTTTTCTTCCCTTAATAAACGGCAGGCTTAAAGTGCCGATGGAAAGTTTTCCGTACAGCACCGACAGGGTAATTTTTTCAGCTGTCGCTTTAAAAATGCCCCAGCCCGAATCCAAAGACCAGAAGCACCTGAAATTGCCGCCGGGCATATGGACCGGGTTGAAGCCCACCATTCCCTTTACCATGTCGAATTTGAAACCGCTGTAAGCAAGCAGGAGGGAGTAACTTGACATGGCCCTGGCGTAGTTGCTGCCGCACTCAAACTCGTTCCAGGGATTGCGCTTTTCACCGTCAAACCTGTCCCTTACGGCCCTGACCACCTGGAGTCCCTGGTCTACCAATCCCTCCTGTATCAGGTGGGCGGCAAACTGGTATTCGCAGCCGCTCCAGGGCTCTTCGGCGTAAGGCGCCGGGATGGCAGGTTTATACTTCCCTTCGGGCCAGTCAAATATGACCACACCGGCTTCGTCGTTGAGGGCGTATATCCGGCAGGGGTTGAAAAACTCCCTGAAACTTCTCTTAAAGTTGTATTTGAATATTGACTCAAGGGCTTTTTTCACCTGGGCATTGTCGAATATTTCTCCCAGGCCGCAGATGTTAGCGTGCCACTGGGCAATGACCTGGTCAATGGCGCAGCCTTCGCCCAGCTGGTACTTTATTTCCTGTTTTTCTTCGTTCCAGTAGACCTTAGCCGCGCTGCCGCCTATTATTGCGTCACCCTCGGAATATAAGTCCAGGATGGACTTGTCCTTAAGGTCAATAAGCTGGTGGTAGTATTCACCGTTAAAGAGGTGGGTGTCGCACCATTTCTTCCCCTTTTCAAAGAGCTCCATGTACTCTGCGGCCTTGTCCGTCTCCCCGAAGCAGCCGGCTATTTCCGATGCTGCTTTAAGGGCTGCCAGGTAGAAGCCGGTAAGCCAGGAGTTGGGGCCGAAGAGCTCCATGTCCAGGGTGTGGTGCTGCCTGCCCTCCAGCACCCCGTCCTTGTCCCTGTCCCACCTGTCTTCATTGGTAGGGGACCAGGCAAATTCCACAGATTTTTTCAGTTCCTCCCAGATGGACTTCAACCACTGGGTATCACCGCTAATCTTCCAATCCCTGTATGCTTTAACCACTCCGCCGAACTGCCCGTCGGCGCAGGCGCGGAAGCTGGAACGGCCTCTTCCCAGGGGAAGCTGAAGCCTGAAGGCCATGCTGCCGTCTTCCCTCTGGTTGTATTTGTAGTCGAGACTTCTCATGGAGCGTTCCAGCTTCGGGAACAGGAAAGGCAGCGCGTAGGCGTAATTCCAGACATGGGTACAGGAGCCATCGCAGCAGCCTGCTTCGGTATGGCAGCCTTCAAAACCGTAAAAAGAGCCGTCGGTAAGCCTCAGACAGGTAGGGCTCTTTAATATGGAAATATTGGCAGATACGGCGTCAATTATTTCTTCCGGAAGGCTTGATGAAAACAGTGACTCCTTGAACAACAGCGTTTTATCATACAGGCGGTCCCAGTTTTTAAGGCTGTATACGGCGCTTTCGGTGGAGTCTTTAAATATCGTGGCGTAATAGTTGAGCCAGGTCCTGGGCTTGCAGCTTCCGGATTCATCGCCTCCGCAGTCGCACTTCTCAGGGTTCCAGTAGTTGTAGCGGTTGGGGAAATTCCATGTGATTATAAAGCGTAAGGCTCTCTTTTCACCCGGGTTAAGCCTTATATGGCCTGCCAGGGAGCATGTATCGGAACCGCGGCCGCCTGCGTCGGAATACACCCTGTTTTTCAGCTTGCCCGGTGTGTTAAAGTCGGACCAGAAGGTGGCGAGATTGTCAAACCAGCTTCCCCTGTACCAGTACTGCTGGAGGCTTACGTCGGATGCGTCGGTGGCCACGGTGACGTCTCCGAAGTCGGGGCTTTCGGGGTCCATACCTTCCGCGGCAAGCTTTATCAGGCTTAAACCTTCTTTTTCTATAAAGGTGTTTACCCTGCCCTTTGGCACTGGGTTGTTTACGGACAAACAGACGGTGTAATCAAGGGGCAGCTTATGGGTGTTTTCGATTTCTACGGCAAAAAAGGCGCCGGGTATGCTGGAATCCTTGTCGTCCAACGGTATAAAAGGGTTAAAGGCGGTCATTATCACCTGGCCGGGGAAATGGGGGTCCAGGAACTTAAGCTGGGCAATGGGGAACTCGCCCCTGAATTCCACGTCCTTAAAATGGGGGACTGAAGCCATTGTTCCCCTTTCGGGGCCAAAACCAAAACCGCCGAATAACCCGCGGGTCGGTACGCCGGTATAGGGGGGCGGTAGGTCTCCGTTTAAAACCCTGGCGTCGACTACTTTCCCATCCGCCTCGGCTTTAACGGCAAAGTGGGAGAAGCCGTTAATGCTTCCTTTACTGGGCTTGTTTTTTATCTCCCAGTCCACAAGCCGACCGCTGCCGGAAATACCTATGCATCCCGTTCCGATGCCTCCCAAAGGGAAAGATATCTGGCTTGTCCTGCTCCCTTTGTAAATAAACCTGCTCAATCTCGATCCCTCCTTGAAAACTGATTGGCGCGCTAAACCTATTCTACTATTATTTCCTTAAAATTAAAACCCCCGTGGGGCCGGTAGCGGACAGGCTTAATTGCCCGGGCAAGCTTATGTCCCACCTGGCCCTCAACTGCCCTTAAGCCTTCCTCCCCGGGTAAATTGGATATACCATCCCGGTTTTCGGTCAGCCAGTGTGTTAAGCCGCTTCTTTTTTCTTTCCATTTCCGCGAAGGGGGCACAGTCCCTGCTCCAACCCTTGCGGAATTGCGGGCGGGTCCAAGCGGCGGGCCGCCGGGATTGGTTTGCAAGCCTCGATGTTAAAACCCAGTGCCTCGTTTGTCGATTACTTATTAGAGCACCCTTTTACCTTGCATCGGCGACAGTGTTTAAAGCTCGCTGCCCCGGCTGATCCTTTCCGGGCCGAAGGAGATTCGGGCAGCAGCCGGTTTTGGGAAGGCACTCCGCGGCTTTTTGATTTCCGGCGCGGTTCCGGCCCTGAAGCCGGATCCGGAAAAACCGGAGGAAGGGTTCTTTTGGCTCAGGGGTAAAAGGAATTACTCAACCATGGGACGGTTCTATTGAATAAGGGGGGTAAAAAGCATTACAGGTTTGACAGTTTAACGGCTGTACCGGTGCTTCCCTTTGGCTCAGGGGAAAGGGCAGCCGGGATGTAAGAAAAGCAGTAAATACCGGAGAAGATGTTTGAAAATGAAGAATATTGTGGTATACTCTTGTTGGAAACATATTATGCCAATTGAGTAATGCGGCATATGGCGGCCTTTATGACATGTTTCGACAGGAGCGGCAGATGAAAACAGCATTTGGGAGCAAGGTTTACCCCGAGAGGGTTTTTGCGCTTGTTTGCGCCGGTTTTAAGTAAGATGAAACTGTAAAACTTGGTGGAGGATAGGCTATGATCATGAAAAGGTTGTTTGTCGGCTTGAGGAACTCTTTACAGAGCATTCAGGTAAAAGCGGTTCTAATAGCAGTGCTGGTGGTCGCTTTGACGGCGGGTATGGTGTCCTTCTACCTCGTCAGAAGGCAAAGCGACGTAATGAGAAACACCATGCTGCAGTTCAACAGATCGACCAATGACAACATCGTGACAATGATAAAGGAAAACGCCGAAGCTGAGGCCATGCTGGGTTCCAATATCAAGGGCTTCTATACCAAGCAAGCCGCATTCATAGCCAGCTTTTTAGCGGAATACCCGGAGTATTTGAGCAACAGCGGCATTGAAAATTTGACCAGAATGGTTGGCGTCCAGGAAATCCATGTAACCGATGAAAAAGGCATTATTGTATTCAGCAATGACCCAACCCGCATTGGGTTTGATTTAAACAGCACGGAGCAGACCAAGACTTTTATGGTGCTCATTGACTTTCCTGACATGACTATTGGCCAGGACGCCATGAAAAGAGGTTTTGACGGCGAGGTGTTCCAGTACTTCGGAGCCTCCAGGAAAGATGCCGTTGGGGTTGTAATGGTAGGCATGACCCCCAGTTTTGTAGCCAATGTCAGCAATATGACCGCCAACGAGGAAAGGGTCATAACCAGCATCAAGATGGGAGAAGGCTCCTATTCTTTTGTGATGGATCAAAACGGGAAGATCGTTGCCCATACCGACATCACCAGGAAAAGGGAAGATATTGCAAACAACTGGTGGACCAAGGAAATACTGAAAATGCAGAAGGGCAGTCTGCAATTCCATGACGGCCAGGATATGGTGACGGCTGACTTCAATACATACGAAGGCAAGACCATAGTGACATGCACCAGGATCAGCGCTATAAACAGCGTAGCCAACAGCACCAGGTTATTCACGTTCACCATGAGCGTACTCACCATTCTAATCCTTTCGGTTGCCCTGACTCTCCTCATACGGATACTGGTCATTTATCCTATTAAGAAGTTGGCCAGAATAATGAACACCGTGGGAAAAGGAGATCTGACAGTTTCAGTAGTGGGTTGGCGGAATGATGAGCTGGGCCTCCTGGCACAGCATTTCAATGAGATGGTTAAAAACATGAGGAGGATTGTGACCCAGATATTTGAAACATCCGAAGCCCTTTCCTCTTCGGCAAGGGTTGTATCGGAAACTCTCCAGCAGACGGCTTCCTCCGTAGACGAAGTGACCAGGTCCATTTCAGAGGTGGCATCGGGAGCCGAATCCCAGGCCCGGGACACTGAGAAAGGCGTGCAGGCCACCGACAGCTTATCCAACGACATAGATAAGATGTCAGAAAGCATTAAGTTGAGCAAAGAGTATTCCGACAGGATAGCAATGGTGAACGAGGACAGCATTAATGCCGTCAACCTGCTTAACGCCAAGACCGAAGAGAGCAACAGGTCCACAAAAGCCATATTCAACATCCTGTCCTCTTTAAATGAGAAGGCCAAGAGGGCAAGCAAGATAATAATGACCATTGACAACATAACCGAGCAGATAAACCTCCTGTCCCTTAACGCCGCCATTGAAGCCGCCAGGGCGGGAGAAGCGGGAAGAGGCTTTGCGGTAGTGGCGGAAGAGGTGAAAAGGCTGTCCCAGATTACCGCCGACTCCAGCAAGGACATAGAGAATATAATAAAGAGCATACAGGCGGAGACCGAAGAGGTTAACAATACTGTGCACAACGTGGAAAGCATTATTGACGAGCAGAACAGCGCCATAAGGAACACCGAGAGAATAAGTCGCGAGATTTCGGAGCAGGTGGAGCACATTGTCAGCTGCATCAATGAAGTGTCCGAAAGCCTGGAGGGCGTTATAAAGAGCAGGGACAACCTGGTGGCCATTATGGAGAGCATATCGTCAAGCGCCGAAGAGACTGCCGCTTCATCGGAAGAGGTATCGGCGGCTACGGAAGAGCAGATGGCATCAATCCAGGAAATCACTTCACTTATGGATAAGCTCAGCGAAAAGGCCGATGAACTGGCCAGGAGCATTGAAGGCTTCAGGATTTAACCTCAAGGCCAATTCCAAGGGAATAAATAAAGGGAGGAAGCGCTTCCTCCCTTTTTTTCGTGCGCGCGGCATGCGCGCGACCTTGACGGTGAAAGTCCGTTACGGGGGTTGATAGCACCAACCGTTAGCCAAAGACAAGGGTGTCCATCGCGAGGTGGAATCTGAAGGAAGTCGGAGGCAAAGTCCCGGCCTGACGAACAGGAACTTCATATGAGGCATAAGCGAGCCGGACGAGTTTGCTAAAC
>JAKOSZ010000297.1 GCA_029776555.1 Bacillota bacterium
ACATAGCAATATTAAGGGACGGTAAGGTGACCCCACTATTTCGCTGTTTAAAGAACATCCAAAATAGCGGATATGTATTTTAGGCAATTACCAGAAGGATGGTCAAAAAGATCGTTTAAAAACCTACAATAACTTGACACTATCCCGGTTGGAAAGAAAGATTGCCGTCGGAAACTCTTTGTGCCATAATAACATAGGGAAGATTGGATTTTAAAGTTCACCAGTCCCGCAGGCATTAATTAAACTATGAACGCTGGGAGTGTATTTGAAATGTATCTGGAAAAAGGCGTAAAACTGGTTATGACGGGCGATTCCATTACCGACTGCGGCAGGCAAAGGCCGGTGGGAGAAGGGCTCTTTGGAGCCCACGGCAATGGGTACGTAAACTTTGCGGCCGCACTGCTGGGCTCAGCCTATCCCGACCGCTGGATACGGGTAGTAAATATGGGCGTTTCAGGGGATACGGTGCGGGAGCTCAAGGCCAGATGGAAGACCGATGTCCTGGATTTGAAGCCTGACTGGCTTTCCGTAATGATTGGCATAAACGATGTCTGGAGGCAGTTTGACTCACCTCATATGCGCGAGAGACATGTAAGCCTTGAAGAGTACCGGACTACCCTGGAGGATTTAATCGAAGCCGTTAAACCCCAGCTGAAAGGGCTGATACTGATGACGCCCTACGTCATTGAGCCCAGCTCCAAGGACCCCATGCGGGCCATGATGGACCTCTACGGCAGGGAAGTCAAGAAGCTGTCCGAAAAATACGGCGCGGTCTTTGTGGACATCCAGGCGGCTTTTGACCAGGTGCTTAAGCACTACCACCCGACTTTCTTAGCCTGGGACCGGATACATCCCAACGCCATAGGGCACATGGTTATTGCCAGGGCCTTCTTAAATGCCATAGGGTTTGAATGGGACAGCCGGGTACTTTAGGACAGAGAACAGCCTTCAAAGGGGCCGTCCCAAAAGGTTAAACCCAGACTGAAGGGGCAGCCCCTTCAATTTTTGCAAAAAAGACGCTTATTATCCGTTTGTGACGGCAGCCAGCTTTGCCGTATTATGGTCTATGCATAACAGCCGCCCTTCCGTTTCCAAAGCGGGAGGGCTTTATTAGCTGCCGTTTTTTTCTCTGAGGGAAAGGGAATGCCTATAAATCAGGTGGGCTTTTTACGTCCGCTTAACTCCCCAAGCGGGACGCTTCGGGACTCCGGGGAGATGCCAAATGGGTTACATAATATTACTAACGGGTCCTGGTTAATAGAAATATTGACAAAAAAACACTGCGGGCATAGAATATAATTGAGCTGCGAAAGTGACAGTCTTAAATAAAACGCAATAAAAAAGGGCTTTTCTTTATTACAGCAGTTGTAACGGATACTTTCAGAAGAGTCCGGAATATAATATAGGGGAAAGGGTGTTATGTCGCGTCTGACATGGCACTGAGCCCGGAAAGGAGTATTCCCCGGATTTTATAAAACATTTTCAGGCAATAGCAAGCTTTCTTAATCAAAGGACTTCTTATACTAAGTCTTTTTGCAGTAATACACCAGAACATGCTGCAGCCGGCCTTCATCATTTTCACTCCGCAAACTGAAGAGAAGGTACCTGAACGTATGATAAAAAAGGGAAATACAGGCGAAAATACATTTCAAGGTTCTTTTTGTGGTTTGGTTTTGCCCTTTTGCCTAGTCTGTGGGGAAAGGGGGTAGGGCTGTTTTAACCGCAAGGGCAAGGGGATGACACTGATATATCCAAAGGGGGAGAACTATGAAAAAGGCTATTAAGACATCCATTCTGCTGCTGGTTATAGCATGTATGGTAGTTTCCTTGCTGGCCTGCGGTAAGAAAGGCACGTCAGGCGAAGGAAACGGCGAAGGGTTAACAGAAGATGAACTCAGCGTACTTAGCGCCATCAATCCCGACAAGTACAAGGGCAAAACTGTAATATTCAGCTTCAGCTATATGGGCACCGACGAAGAGGAGGAAGCGAAAGCTACCAAAGACGTACTGGCACTTAACAGGTGGTCAAGGACCGCCAGGAAGACCTTTGAGGATGCCACAGGGGCCACTATAATTAACAGGCCTACCCCGGCAGGTGAGGACTATATAACCCGAATAGTCACCGAAGTGACGGCAGGGGTTGGACCTGATATCGTCAACTTCTGGCCGACCCAGAAACCTTCCTGGATGCTGAAAAACATCCTTATACCTCTGTCCGACTACATCGACTTTGAAAGCCCCGTTTATCAGGACAAGATAGGGGTAGGTACCGGGAGAAGCGTATCCAGGCAGGTTCTGGAGTACTACACCTGGATGGGGAAGATATACGGTATAAACGGTGTCCAGATGAGCGCCCGTGTGTATTACAACAAGGAATTGTTTGAGAATGCCGGCCTTGAAGACCCCCTGGAACTGTGGAAGAGAGACCAGTGGACCTGGGATAAGTTCTTCGAAGACGGTGTGGCGCTTACGGTGGACAAAAACGGAGACGGCCAGCCCGACCAGTGGGGCCACATCACCTGGTTCTATGAAGACGGCTTCATGGCATCCAACAACGTGGAGTTTGTGACTTACGATGAGATGGGGCTCCCGAGGTTTGCCCTTGACGAGAAGTTCGTAAGGGCCAAACAGGCTGCCGATGAGCAGGTAACCAAGTACAAGATGACCCCGCCGGTATGGTGGGATCCCAACCCGCAGGAGAGGTTCTGGAACGGCGAGTCGGCCATGGATTACTGGGGCTACTGGGAGATGCCCAACATGGTTAACAATATGGGAGAGAAGCTTGGCATAGTCCCGTTCCCGAGGGGACCCGACCTTCCTCCTGACAAGAAGAACCGTGATACTGCGGAGGTTGTGGCTTTTGGAATAACGTCCAACTCAAAAGATCCCGATCTTGCCGCCCTTTACCTGGAGTGGGTGTTCTTCGAGCCCAGGGATCCTGAAGAAGAGGCAAAGAGCTCTGAAGAAGCTTATGCGCAGTACGGCAGCAAAGAGATGTACGAACTGGCCATGAGCTGGGCCGAGAGCGGAGCCATCCTTGTGCCTGAGGCTTATGGACAGGGCTTTATGGACGCCCTTAACAAGATTCTCAATA
>JAKOSZ010000026.1 GCA_029776555.1 Bacillota bacterium
CCCCAATTACAAGGCCTTGCTTCCCGGCCAGACCTGTTGCAGGAGGGCCTTTTTAAGGGGAGTTTTCCTTGCCACCGGGTCGGTGAGCGACCCAAAGAAGACTTACCACCTGGAGGTAACCGCCCGCACCAGGAACATGGCCCTGGAAATCTGCAAACTCATGGCTTCTTTTGATCTTAAGGGGAAAGTGATAAAGCGGAAAGGCGGCTATGTGGTCTACTTAAAAGAGGGAGAAAACATAGTGGACTTTTTAAATATCATCGGGGCCCATTCCGCCCTGATGGAGCTTGAAAACGTAAGGATATTAAAAGAGATGCGCAACAATATAAACCGGCTGGTAAACTGTGAAACGGCAAACCTTGAAAAAACCGTTGTTGCCTCCCTCCGGCAAATAAACAGCATCCGCTATATTAAAGATGTCCTGGGATTTGACAAGCTCCCCAGGGGGCTTAAGGAGATTGCCGAACTGCGCCTTTTATATACCGACGCCAGCTTAAGGGAACTGGGCGAAATGCTGGACCCGCCTTTGGGGAAATCGGGGGTAAACCACAGGCTCAGGAAGCTGGACGAGATAGCGGAGCGCATAAGAAGCGGTGAGAAATGTCGCTAATTATCAGATGGGGCAAGAAACTTAAGATTATTCTACAGGACTGTCTTTATTTCATGGAAGGAATTTTTCCCAGAACATAGAAATTATCATCTGTCTCTTCTTTTTTTGCTTTAATGCAGCCCAAGAAGCAGTGGGAAAGGGGGAAAGGCCTTGCAGGTAAAGTTTACAAGGAAAGGGGCTACGCTGATAGTTAAGATAATCGGCGAGCTGGACCACCACTCGGCCGACTACCTGAGACAGAAAGTTGACGGCGAACTGATTAAGCCCTCCACCAGGAATGTCATTTTTGACTTCAGCAGCGTGAGCTTTATGGACAGTTCCGGGATAGGGGTCATAATGGGCAGGCTCAAAACCATACAGAAGTTAAACGGCAAAATAGCCATCGTAAACACCAGGCCGCAAATCAAGCGCATCTTTGAAATGTCGGGCCTTTTGAAAATTGTCCCGGCCTGCGAGAGCATAGAGAGCGCCATAGGTATGATGTGAAAAGGAGAAAAAGACCATGCAGCCTATTAATGAAATGAAAATCACTTTTTCCAGCAAGTCTTCCAATGAGGCTTTTGCCAGGGTTGTTTCGGCAGCCTTCGTATCCCAGCTTGACCCGACCCTGGAGGAGCTGGCGGATGTGAAAACCTCCGTTTCGGAAGCCGTTACCAATGCCGTGATTCACGGCTATGAGAACGGGCCCGGCTACATAACCATGACCTGCAAATTATTTCCCGATTCGGTGGAAATAACGGTAGAGGACCAGGGCAAAGGCATAGAAGACGTGGAACTGGCCCGGCAGCCCCTTTACACCTCAAAACCGGAAATGGAGAGGTCGGGCATGGGTTTTACCGTTATGGAAACCTTTATGGATAAGGTGGAAGTCTTTTCAGAACCGGGGAAAGGGACAACGGTAAAGCTCTACAAGACTTTTAAGTCCATCAGGGATAAGGATAAAGAGGAGTAAAAGGTAAACCGGCTGTTGACAGCTTTGGCTCTGTTATGACCAAAAAAGCCAAAAATGTGGCAGGCCGGTTATAGTTTTACATAAACATGTCAATAATTAACTATAGATACAGGATGTGATAAATGGCGTTGGCCATAGAAATCAACACTGCCCTGACGCTATTGAAATGTCCCGATGTTTCATGGCAGTGGAAAAAGCCCGGCTGGAAAAAAGCCGGCGGAGAGATACGGAAGGTTTATGATATGGCAAAGGGGTTTAATGACACAGGGGTATACAATCTCATAGAGAAGGCTAAAAAGGGCGACAGCAAGGCCCGGGCGCAGATTGTGGAAAAGAACGTGGGATTGGTGTGGAGTGTGGTAAGGAGGTTTCAGAACCGGGGCTACGAGGCCGACGACCTGTTCCAGATAGGCTGCATAGGCCTCATCAAAGCCATCAACAAGTTCAACAACAGTTTCAATGTCAAGTTTTCCACTTATGCGGTGCCCATGATAATAGGAGAGATCAAGCGCTTTATAAGGGACGACGGCATTGTGAAGGTCAGCAGGTCTTTGAAGGAGACCTCCAACAAGGCCAGAATCACAAGGGAAATCATGAGCAAGGAACTGGGGCGGGAACCGTCGGTAAACGAGATGGCCCTGCGGATGAACATACCTGCCGAAGAACTGGTGATGGCCCTGGAGGCAGGGTGGACTCCGGAATCCCTTTACAGCGCCGTGGCCGAGGGTGACAACGCTCCCGTATTGCTGATAGACAGGATTGAGAACGGTGACAACAGTTCGGAAGGGGAGCTGATAGACAAGATAGCGCTGCGCCAGGTACTGGAAACACTGGCTCCCCGGGAAAAACAAATCATATTCTTAAGGTATTTCAAGGAAAAGACCCAGCTCCAGATAGCTTCAATGCTTGGCATATCACAGGTGCAGGTATCCCGTATAGAAAAAAAGATTCTTGAGGAAATAAGAAAAAAGATCGGCACAAACTAAGTCTTTTTTTTCTTACATAATCAGACTCCACCGGTGTCAAAATAATATATGGCCTGATGTTAACCATATGGTTAACACTGATTGTCTTCTTTTTTGCTTTTTTGAGGATAACGGTACTGGAGGGATTAGCTTGAATTACGCCTTGAAAAGATACGGGGTTCTGGCCCTGGTTCTGCTGCTGGCCACTGCCCTGGTTTTTGCCCTGTGGTTTTTTGTTATGAGAAACAGCAAGGATAAGTCACCCATCGGGGGCATACTTGTGCTGGGTGAATTGAACGGGAGCGCAACGGAACGGGGCTTGGCAGGCGGCGCGCCTGCCAAACCGCCGGTCCTTATATAGCCGGCGCAGCGGAGGTGCTTTACCCCATGGACAAAAGGTTCACCAAGGCTGACTACCGGAAATACGTGGAGGCAAAGGCGCCCAAAACCAGGGTTGCGTCCAATGCGGCAAGGGCCTTTGTGGTAGGCGGGCTCATTTGCATGGTGGGGCAGTTCCTGTTTATTTTTTTTAAACAGAAGGGCCTGGACACCGATTCGGTTTCAGCGCTCACGGCCCTGGTCATGGTGTTCCTGGGAGCATTCCTCACCGGGCTTAACATCTACGATGACCTGGGCAGGTTCGCGGGAGCCGGTTCCATTGTTCCCATAACGGGTTTTGCCAACTCGGTGGTTTCACCGGCCATGGAGTTTAAGAGCGAGGGCTATGTTATGGGGGTGGGCGCAAAAATGTTCAACATTGCCGGGCCCGTACTGGTTTACGGCATTTCCGCTTCGGTAATTGCCGGAATCATTTACTATCTGTTGAAGTGAGAAGGGTGAGGGTATGGCGGCTAAGAAGACAGGAAAACAGACGGTAAAACTGAACAGTCTGGTAAGCGTGCTGGCCACCGCGTCAATAGCGGGTCCCAAGGAAGGCCAGGGGCCTCTCAAACTCTACTTTGACAAGGTAATAGATGATGAACTGTGGGGAGAGAAAACATGGGAGAAGGCCGAAAGCAAACTGGTCAGGGAAACCTTTGGCAAACTTTTGGCCAAGGGAGGCAAAAGCCCGGAGGCCATTGACTACATTTTTGCCGGGGACCTCCTTAACCAGTGCATAGCTTCAAGCCATGGGCTGAGGGAAGCGGAAATACCCTTTTACGGCATATACGGCGCCTGTTCCACCATGTGTGAAGCTCTAGGCCTGGGAGCCATGCTGATTGACGGGGGATTTGCCGACAGCGTGGTGTGTCTGACTTCAAGCCATTTCTGTTCAGCCGAAAAGCAGTTCCGTTTCCCCCTGGAACTGGGAACCCAGAGGTGCCCCACCGCCCAGTGGACGGTTACCGGCGCGGGGGGAGTTCTACTGTCCAACTTAGGAAACGGCCCCTTTATTACCCATGTGACAACGGGGAAGATAGTGGACATGGGGATAAAAGACGCCAACAACATGGGGGCGGCTATGGCCCCCGCGGCGGTGGACACCATACTTACCCATTTTA
>JAKOSZ010000298.1 GCA_029776555.1 Bacillota bacterium
GGCCCTTTAGAGTCAAGCTTAATCGCTATGGCAGCGCAAAGCATGACAGGCCACAAAAGAGCCAGCAGGACCAGCGCAAATATGAAATCCAATACTCTTTTTACATATATGTAAGGCCTCATTTCATACACCTTGATCAAATGAATTTGAACATCCTCTTGCTTTATGCTTGACCCAAGTTGCTTAAGCTCTACCCAAGCGGCTGTTTTACTCCTCTGCCTCTTCCTCTGCTGCTGCCGCAATCTCGGTCATGGCGTAGCTGTACGTCGGCACGATCATGGCCATGACCTGCCTTATTTTCTCTTCATCGCCAATGGCAGCTTCCAGGGTTTCCAGCTTCCTTAGCAATTCGCCGTGGTCTATGTCCAGGGGCTTGCCGACAAATATCTTGCTGTGCCTGGTGGCAGTTATCCCTTCCTCTGCCAGCATCAGCTCCTCGTAGAGCTTCTCGCCGGGCCTTAATCCTGTGAATTTTATCTTTATGTCCTCTCCCGGCTCATAGCCCGACAGCCTTATGAGGTCTTTGGCCAGATCCAGTATCTTGACGGGCTCGCCCATATCCAGGATGAACACCTCACCGCCCTTGGCCATGGCGCCTGCCTGTATGACAAGGCTTACGGCTTCGGAGATGGTCATAAAGAACCTGGTAATATCGGGATGGGTCACGGTGACCGGCCCACCGCTTTCAATCTGCTTCTTGAAGAGGGGTATTACGCTGCCGTTGCTGCCCAATACATTCCCGAACCTTACCGCTGCATACTCGGTCTCGCTTATCCTGTCCATGGACTGTATAATCATCTCGGCCGCCCTCTTTGTGGCACCCATTATGTTGCTTGGGTTTACCGCCTTGTCGGTGGATATCAGCACAAACTTTTTGGTTTTGAACTCATGGGCGCACTGGGCAGTGTAAAGCGTCCCGAAGACATTGTTTTTCACCGCTTCTCCGGGGTTCAGCTCCATCAGGGGCACATGCTTGTGGGCAGCCGCATGGAACACCACCCCTGGCCTGTATGCGGCAAAGACCTCTTCCAACCTCTTTTTCTCCCTGACTGAGCCAATGGCCACCACCAGGTCCAGGCTGCCCCTGAAGTTTTGTATCAGCTCATTTTGAAGATCATAAGCGCAGTTCTCATATATATCGAATATGATGAGCTTCTTCGGGTTGAACCTGGCTATCTGCCTGCAAAGCTCGGAGCCTATGGACCCGCCCCCTCCGGTGACCAGCACCACTTCACCTTCCAGGTAGCCCGCCATCTCTTCAGTGTTAAGCTCCACCACTTCCCGGCCTAAAAGGTCTTCTATGTCCACATCCCTCAGCTGTTCAATGCGCACCTTCCCATCCAGTATATCGCATACGCCGGGAAGGGTTTTGAGCCTGCACTTTGTCTCCTTGCAGATGTTCAGTATCTTGGAGACTTCCCTCCTGTCCGCGGAAGGCATGGCTATTATGATCTCATCAATGCGATCCTTCCTGGCAACTTCCTGAATCATATCCCTTCCGCCCTTTACAGGCACGCCGTGCACCAACATCCTGTGCTTATACCTGTCGTCGTCAATCACCGCCACGGGTTCATATTCCTTGTATCCGGCGTCCCTGAGTTCCTTGATAACCATGGAGCCGGCAGAGCCCGCTCCTATCACCATCACCCTTTTCCGGGAAGGACTGCGGCCCCTGCCTATGTTCCTCAAGCGCCGTAAAATCCTGTAACTAAGCCTGGAACTTCCGATTAGGAGGAAAACTATGAGCCAGCTGATAAGGTAGACGCTCCTGGGCAGGAGGGAGTTGGTAAGGTAGCCGTATATAAAAGCCGCTGCCTCTCCCGCCAGGGTGGCGATGAAAAGGCGAATGAGCTCATCGATGCTGGCGTTCCTCCAAAGGCTCGAGTATATGCCTAAAAGGTAATATATAAAAATCTTTAGAAGGGTCACTATCGGAATACTGGCTATAAACACCCGGACATATTGCTCCGGTATGTTCCCTTCAAACCTCAGAAATAGGGAAATGAACACAGCGGCGCTAATAAGCAGAAAGTCGCCTATGGCAAGCATCGCTCTCCTGGTATAGGTCACAATAGCATTTCCCCCCTGGTTAAAACAATAAACAATTTTCCCATAAAACCCCTCACAAGCTGAAACCTACGGGAACTTTTCACGGGAAAGGGAATATATTTACATTAACTTGAACTTAAAGTATTTTTTCCTGAAGTAAAGTTCTTAGTTATAAATATACTCCCGCTTTTGCCTGCCTGTCAACTTTTTATCAGACCCGGGGGGCTTCTCCTGCCCAGATTTTAGGCATTCCTGAGGCATTTTCAAGCCCAGCCTTTGTCCAATA
>JAKOSZ010000299.1 GCA_029776555.1 Bacillota bacterium
CCTCACGCCGTATTTCTCATATATCTCGTAGGGAAGGGCATAAAGATAGGCGTACCTGGGCATGGTCTGGTGAAATGCCGTGTCAAAAACCGCCACCATCGGAGTGCCCGGCATTAACTGCATACACGCCTCCACGCCTACTATATTGGGCGGGTTGTGTAAAGGCGCCAGGTTTACGCACTCCCGGATAGCTTCCATGACCTTGTCGTCAATTATGGCAGCCTTGTGGAACTTCTCTCCCCCATGCACTATCCGGTGGCCTACGGCTGAGATTTCCGACATGTCTTCAATGACGCCCGTCTTTTTGTCCGTCAGTGCGGCGATGACTTCCCTTATGGCTTCCTTGTGGTCCTTCATGTCCCTTTCAGTGGTAACCGGCTCAGAACCTGTTTTAGTGTATTTAAGCACAGTCCCATCCAGGCCTATGCGGTCACAGAGGCCCTTGGCCAGCACCGTCTCATTGGACATGTCAATCAGCTGGAACTTTAACGAAGAACTCCCGGCGTTAATGACTAATACCTTCACGGCCGCTCAACTCCCATTTATACTTTTTTTACATGTTTTGCGCCTGTACGGCGGTTATTGCCACAACTCCCACAATGTCATCGTCGCTGCAGCCCCTGGAAAGGTCATTGATAGGCCTGGCCAGCCCCTGGGTAATCGGGCCGTAAGCCTCGGCCCTGGCCAGCCTCTGAGTAAGCTTGTAGGCAATATTCCCGGAGTTTAGGTCGGGGAAAATAAGCACGTTGGCCGTACCCGCCACTTGGCTGCCCGGGGCTTTGACCCTGCCGACGGAAGGCACCAGGGCCGCATCGGCCTGAAGTTCGCCGTCCAGCAGGAGGTCCGGGGCTTTTTCCTTAGCCAGCCTTGTGGCCGTGATTACCTTTTCAGTCAGTTCGCTTTTGGCGCTGCCGTATGTGGAATAGGAGAGCAAGGCCACCCGGGGCTCAGCCTGCAGGAGATGCTTAAAGGATTTGGCCGAAGTAATGGCTATCTCCGACAGTTCTTCCGCGCTGGGGTTTTCCACAAGGCCGCTGTCGGCATAGATAAAGGCCCCCTTGCAGCCGTACTGGCAATCCGGCACCACTATCACAAAGAAGGCAGACACCAGCCTGGTCCCGGGTGCTGTCTTCACTATCTGGAGGGCAGGCCTCAGGGTGTCAGCCGTAGAATGGACGGCGCCCGAAACCAAACCGTCGGCGTCGCCCGCCTTCACCATCATAACTCCAAAGTATACGTAATCTTTCATAATCTCCCGGGCTTTTTCCGGCGTCATTCCCTTGTCCTTCCTCAGTTCATAAAAGGCTTCCGCGTAGCTTTCATATTTTTCGGACTTCAGGGGGTTTACGATCTCTGCCCCGGAGATGTCCAGACCCGCAGCCTTTTCCCCTATCTCCTTTTCGTCCCCTATTAAAACAATTTTTGCTATGCCCTGTTTAAGTATCTTTTCAGTGGCTTTCAGGACCCTTATGTCGTCGGACTCCGGCAAGACAATGATTTTTATGTCCTGTTTTGCTCTTTCGGTAATCTGTTCAATAAACCTCATCTTAAAGGCTCCCCTTTACTAATAAATGTAACATGAAACCGGCATTTGAAAGCCGCCTTAAGACGGCCGCCGCTGACATTGGTCTCGAAACAAGCCCATGCAGGGCGTCCTGCCCGGCGGGGGCTTATGGTTAATCATTGAGAACATCCGTTGTTGTTCGGTTCTCAGCCCCTATTTATTATAATTAAAATGTTTATTGTATACAAGATTGGAATCAACATTTTATGACAAGATACCGCATTCCCCTGCCTTTGCCGCCTTTTCAGACAGCTGCCGCCTTTTCAGACAGCTTGTCCTTTTACACCCACAGCTTTATTCTATCATAAACTTGTTTTCCCGTAAGCAGCGGATGCCCCTCATCTTCTCTCCGGCCAAAGGCGGGCATGAAAAAAAGGCTTAATGCCTTTTTACAGCCCTGCACAGGGGGACGGTTCCTCTGTGCACACTCGTCCTTTTGCTTCTTCATCACCCCTGCGGGCGCACATTCGTAAATGCTTTTACCTTCCCGACGATTTTAGCTCCTTCATCAACTTTGTGAGCCGCACCCGTTAGTCTATGTAACATACCTTTTCGCTAATCTGCCTTCCCGCCTGGTCCTTGAATATGAAATACAGCTTCCCTCTTACAGGAAAGGCGGAATTGTCAATGATTACAATATCCTCCGGCATATATGTTCTGTTTTTGTTCAGCCGGTTTTCTTCTCCCTCCCTGGGGCTGTTTAGGCTCACCTTCACTTCCACCACGTTCTCCCGCTGAACTATGTCTACCACTTTGATCCTGTAATCAGGGCTGTTCACCTCACCCAGGGAACAGTACAGCATGGTCCATCTTTTATAGTTTAAGGCAAAGAACTGGGGCCTTTTTATATCATACTCCCTTACAACCCTTTCTGCGTCCTCTATTGATGGAATGACCTCCAGCACCATGGACTCGGGATACACGGAGAGCATCCACTTATCCCCGGACACATTCCTCTCCTGGTTCACAAACCTGTCGTTGAGCTCCGAATACCAGGAAAAGTTTATCCTGTACACCTGGTTGATTATCGCCAGTGAATATACCGAAAAAAGGGCCATAACAGCCGATATGACAAGGAGTATGAAATGGGTTTTTTTCACCGACATCACCTGCAAGCTTTACTTGTCCACCTGTTTGTAAATATTATTATACTACAAATAACAGGATTATGCAGGCGAATCAAATAATGTGACAGGAGCAGGCGAATCACTAACTGTCCTGTGGTTCGTAAAACAGTGAAAACATTCCCTTGACAACGTCATTGTGGTTTTCAGAGGTAACCGGGTAAACCCGCTGGTCACCCAGCTGAAGGGAAACAAGGATATCGTATTTGTCACAGTTGTCAATCACCGTGCTGATAAGATCTATGGATTCAAGGGGACGGTTGTAGACGCATATCCACTCCTGGAGGTCCTCGTCTATTTCCAGTTCCTTAAGATAGTACTTTTCCAAAAAACGCTTCAACTCTCCGTGCTTTTTTGATAAAAGGCTGACCATCACGTTCATCGGATTCCCTCCACAAAAATGCCCTGCTTCACTTAACTAAAGAGTCAGGGGCTCAATCATAACCACATAAGTATATATATTTGACACCTCCCCTTTAAATCCTTTAAGTAAATATTTCATAGGCAGCCATATAATATTAAAGCCCGCCCCCCTGCCGGTTTTAACATTAAGTGGCTTATTTGCCTGAATTATTTCTTTTTATTTCTGCTCCATCTTGAAATAATATTATTAACGATGTGGAATGCGGGCAGTTGCCCGTAAAAACCAGTTGAAGGATAAAACGGAGGGGAAAGGACAGCGGCCGGCTGTTTCGGATATGAAAAGAAGTGGCATTTTCCATACAGCGCTTATAATCATCCTGCTGCAGCTGACTTTGGCTATGGCAGGCTGCCGCCAGGGTTGGTTTTCAAGCCCCTCGCCGGGAAAGCAGCTTGAGGAGACCGGGGGTTCGGAAAAGGTCCCGGAACAGCTCATTTCTATTGAGAGCAGTATTGAAAAGATCATAAAAACCCTTGACGGGCCGGCAATTGTTGAGGAAGAGGAAGGCAAGGAAGGCCAGCAGCAGGGACAGGAGGAAAGCGGGGATACATCCCGGGAAGGCCAGGAAGGCGGCCAGGGGCAGCAAAAGCAGGGAGGCGGCGGTCAATCCGGCGGCCAGGAAAAGGGCCAGGAAAAAAAGGCTCCTGACCCCTGGAAGGAAATCGCTCCCCTTATCAATACCCTGCACTTCCAGTGGAACAGCTACGTGCCGATGGCCACCAAAAATGGAGCCAATATGGTCCTCATTGAGAATTTCAGCGAGGCTTTGAACGACTTAAGCACCACCATAATGTCCAAAAAAAAGATGGACACCCTCTTGTCGGCCAGCAGGCTCTACTCCTTTATACCCGACTTCTTTTCCCTTTACAGGACGAAGACCTCTCCAGAAATTAAAAGGGTCAGGTACTACGTGAGGAACGCTATCTTGAGCGCAATGGCTTCCAACTGGAACCAGGCCGGGAATGATTCCGAAAGCCTCAATTCCTCCTGGTCCATTTTCAAAAACACCCTGTCGCAAAAGGAGCAGAACCTGGCGGCACAGGTTGACTTTTCAATATATGAGTTTAAAAAGGTGGTAAGTGAAAAAAACATGTCCCTGGTGGACATAAAGGGAAGGGTCCTGATGTCAAATATTAAGGAACTTGACAAGCCCGGCTCTGAGTCCGGCTCAGGCGCTTCTTCCCATTAAGCCCGGCAACCGGCATTTAAACGGCCCGCCGGGCCTTTTAGGCCTGTCCCCCTGGTCCGCCGGATTGGGCAGGCCCTTCTCCTTACTTTAAACTCCGATGTTATAGTATAATATTTTTTGTACATGTTTCCTTCTTGTCCCGGCGGTGAAATGCTTTAACCTCTTTAAACGGCGAAAGGACGGTTGTCAGGGCCTATGAACGCCTTGGGCTTAATTGTTGAGTATAATCCTTTTCACAACGGCCACCTTTATCACCTGGAGCGCTCCAGGGAGATAAGCGGAGCCGACGGCGTTATATGCGTAATGAGCGGCAACTTCATACAGCGGGGCGAACCGGGTGTTGTCAACAAGTGGGCCAGGGCCAGGGCCGCCCTTTACTCCGGCGCGGACCTGGTGCTGGAACTCCCCGCCGTCTACTCCCTGGCCAGCGCTGAGTCTTTCGCCTGCGGGGGAGTGGCCATCCTCAACGCCACCGGTGTTGTGGCCAGCATGTGTTTTGGTTCCGAGAGCGGCAAGCTGGAAGAACTGGACATGATTGCGGATGTGCTCTACCGGGAACCCGAGGAATACAGGGAGGAACTCAGGGCATGGCTGGACAGGGGCTTTTCCTTCCCCCGGGCAAGGGAAGAGGCCTTGAAGTCTTACTTAAAGCAAAAGGCCGGCAGACAGGTTCCCCTGCAGGACATCCTGAACCAGTCCAACAACATCCTGGCCCTTGAATACCTAAAAGCCCTCAAAAGGTTTAATAGCGGCATTAAACCCCTGACAATAAAGCGCATTGCCAACGCTTACAACAGCCAGGAGTTCACCGGCGGCATCTCCAGCGCCACTGCCGTCAGAAAGGCCCTGCAGTCATGGAAAACTGCCTTAAGTTTACACCAGATAGAAGCCGTTGTCCCCCCTGCCAGCCTTGAGGTGCTGCGGGAGGAGTTCTCGGAAGGAAGGGGCCCTGTTTTCCTCGGGGACTTCGAACAGCTGATCCTGGCCGCTTTAAGGCGTATTCCCGCCGAAAACTTAAGGGAAGTCCCCGATGTCTCAGAAGGTCTTGAACACAGGCTTAAAAAGGCAGCCGAAAATTCCGGGACCCTTGAAGAGCTCATAGGCTCCGTTTCCACCCGGCGCTACACCAGGACCCGGATACAGAGGATCCTTTTGAGCCTCCTAAACGGTATTACGAAAAAGGACCTGGACCTGTTCAGGTCCACGGGAGGACCCCAGTACATAAGGGTGCTGGGCTTTAACCGGAAAGGACAGGAACTCCTGGCAGAAATAAAGGAAAAGTCCTCCATCCCCATAATAACAAAGACGGCGGACTATAAAAACTCTCCCAATCTCTCCCTTGCCAGGATGTTGGAAATCGAGGCGGCAACCACCGATATCTATGTCCTGGCCTATCCAAACCCGGCTCACAGGAAGGCGGGCCAGGAGTTTACGCAAAACCCGGTGCGGGTGTAAGTATACCAACCCTGCTTTCTGTCGCAGCCAAAAGGCATTTGAAGCAGCCTACACATCCAGGAAGCCTTCCCTGAATTTTGAGATGTACTCCACGCAGTATTCGTCTTTCCCCAGCAAGGCCCGGGCGGCATAGAGGGCTGCCATCAGCTTTTGGTCCAGGGGGTCCAGTATGGCGCAGTCCAGTCCCGCCGCCAGTGCGGCTGTGAGGAAAGTGCGGTTCAAAAGCCTTCTGGCCGGAAGGCCGTAAGATATGTTGCTTAGGCCGCAGATAATATGTATTTCGGGAAAGCGGGCCCTTATGCCCCGGATGGCATCAAGCACCAGCAGGCCACACTGGGGGTTTACCCCCACCGGCCTTGCCGCGGGGTCCACATATATATCTTCAAGGGCTACGCCGTCCTTTTCCAGCCTTTTTATGAGCTTTTCCGCCACTGACACCACGCCGTCCGCTGTTTCAGGCATACCGCCGTCATCCATGCACAGTGCTATCACCCCTGCGCCGTATTCCAGCACCAGGGGCAAAAACTGGCCGTACCTTTCCCTTTCCCCGGTAATTGAGTTTACTATGGGCTTTCCGTTTTTATTGGCCTTCAGGGCCCTTTTCAGGGCGACGGGGTTTGGGCTGTCGATGACCAGGGGCACGCTTACCCGCTCCTGGACCGTGTTTATCAGCCACTCCAGCTTGTCGGGCTCTTTTTCCGGAAAGGAGCCCGCGTTAATGTCCAGGTAATGGGCTCCCGCCTCCGCCTGTTTTAAGGCCGTATCCCCTATAAAGGCCGCATCTTCTATTTCCAAAGCCTTTTCTACCTGCTTAATGCTGCTGTTTAACTTTTCACCGACAATGATCACTTCAAATCCCG
>JAKOSZ010000300.1 GCA_029776555.1 Bacillota bacterium
AGGAGGAAGTTTTCAGGGGTGTTCAGCCAGGGGGTAAAAAGGAATTTTCTTAAGCTCTCGGCAGTAAATATCATTGTTTTGGCCTGGGGGCTTATTATTGCCATATTCATTGCGGTAGCATCGGTGCCTTCGCTGGTGGTGACCAGGGCTGCCCTTGACGGAAAGCCCGGTTATGAACTGGCTGCGGTGTTTATTGATACCTTTACGGCTTTTGCGGCCATCATAATGTATATGTTTTACCGGGTTTACTCCTCTTTATGGTACCCGGCCATAGTGCTGGGCGTGAAAACGCCCTTCCGGACGGTGACAAGGGTTACGGATGGCGGATTTTTCAGGATAGGGTTAAAGCTCCTGGCCGTTGACGCTGTTTTTGCCCTCTGCCAGGTGCTCTTCATATTGGCCGGAAACAGTCCCTTTATCCTGGCGGCCAACTGGGCTTTCAGTTCTATATACCTGCCCTTCGCCTTTGTATATACCTTTGCGATTTTTAGGTCAAGTTTAAAAGCGGCCCGCTGGTAAAAACGGGACTCACCGGGGAAGGAAGCCGAAGCAATGTTGCCTTGCCATCAGGGAATGGAAGCCGCTGGACTTATGCTGCGCCTCTCCCCGGGCACAGGTAGACTTTTCCCCCCGGCAGGTATGCCTTCCCCTGGCGAAAATCAAAAAGTCTATTTGCAGAAGTTGTGTTTGCCTATCCGCACGATTACAGGCCTTGACCATATCCACTTGCTGGTGGCTGTGGCAGGGTTGTAGTAGTATATGCAGCCGTAGGTGGGGTCCCAGCCGTTCAGGGCGTCCCTGGCCGCCTTGTATGCCGTGGCGTCAGGCTGGAGGTTTATTTGACCGTCGGCCACTGCGGTAAAGGCTCCCGGCTGGTAAATAACGCCTGCAATGGTCTTTGGGAACCTGCTGTCCCTGGTGCGGTTTATCACTACGGCTCCAACGGCCACTTGCCCGACATACGGCTCTCCCCGGGCCTCACCGTAGATAAGGTGGGCAAGAAGGTTTAAGTCCTTGTTGGTGGATGTTCCCCCTGTTTTTCCCGTGGGGAGGCCAAGGGCGGCAAGGGTTTGGGGGCCCACTATCCCGTCTACCTTCAAGCCGTTTTTGGCTTGAAAATACCGTACGGCCTGGTATGTTTTAGGACCGAAAATCCCGTCTATCGGGCCGTCGTAGTAGCCCCATTTTTTGAGACGGGTTTGTATCTGAACCACTTCACTGCCCCGGGAACCGTAATATGAGAGTGCCGCTTTTGCATACCCGTACAAGTGTGAAATCTCTTCCATATGGGCAATAACAACACCGATGGATACGGTCACAAAAAGCAACACGGCGGTTATTATAAAGACCAGTCTTCTTTTCAAGGCTAACTATCCCTCCATCTGCTCTGTTTTGAACACCCGCAGCAAAATTAGCACAACCGGGAAAAGAGCCCGTTTCAATGCCTGTCCTTTTGCTAAGCTTAAGTGTCCGGTCCGGCTTAAAAGCAAAAGAAAGCGAAAATAAAGATTCAGTGTTATTTTGTGTCGTACGCCGAAAATTATGATTAATCCGCAGAAATGGGTGAAACAGTGAAACAGCTTGCATGGACATGCCCGAAATGAAAAAAAGGCGTTAAACCTCCGGTTGCTAAAAAACTGTTAAAGGTCAAAAACAGCTTTCACAAAGCCCCTTTGCCCGCCAGCCGCAAATGCTTTTTTACCCCAGCAGTATAAAGGCCATGATAATCAGCAGCAGTTCGTCCTTTACATCTTCGGTGAAAAGGAGCAGTATGACGGCGACTAACAGGAGCTCTTCCCAACCAAACCAGCTCTTGATGCTTTCGAGTATGTAAGGCAATTTCATGGACCGTACGGGCAACCTGCGGGCCTCTTCTTTCTTTTCTCCCTCTTCTTCGTTGGGCAGGGGGATGCGTTCAAGCTTTGCGTCAGCTATGTTACTGTCTTCCCGGCCTGAGACCGGAGAGGGAGCCCGGTGAACGGGCAGATCGGAATATGGGTGTTGCCTTATATATGTCCCCGGATACCGCCTGTAAACCATTTTTTCCTCCTTATAAAGACCCGTCTTTGTGTTTTTCATCCAAAAACCGCGCCAGATTATAGAGCTGCAGTATCTTTATGCAGGTATCAAGCCTGCTCTGGCGCCTGCTGCTTAAGAAAGGTTTCACAGCCAGAAGAAGGTTTAATTTTGGGTCATTGCTGCTTGTCAACTCGTCCATGACCTTCTTTGCTTTTCTTAGCAGCTCAGCGTTTTCGCTGTTCCTGCTTAAGGAAAGGTTTTCGTTGGCCGCTTCCTCCTTTTGCCGGGGCTCTCCCTTGGCAGCAGATGCGGCTAAAAGGCTTAGAAGCCCTGAAAGGTTCTCCGGCAGCTTCTCCTGGCTCAAGATATCCGTTATCTGTTTTATTTTTTTGTTTAAATCGTCTTCCATAGACTGTGCCTCCAAAAAAGTGCCTACTTTAATATATTCGGAGAGCGTTCATTTAACCACCTATTATTTCTTTAATTCTCCTTACGATTACATCCCCGTGTTCCCTGATAAGCTGAGACAGTTTGTCTAAATCGTTGTCCTTTATCTTTTCCTGCAGTTCCTCCTTGCTGATGTTAAGCTCTTTCAGCCTTGCCTCGTCAAACTGGTCAATTTTAGAAAGAAGCTCGTTCTTATCGATTTTACCCAGCTGTTTGGCCAGCTCTTCCGTGTCTCCGCTTCTTAGCATTTCCAGCGCGTTGTTAAGTTTCGCCTTAAGAACTTTTTCGTCTATTCTGCCCAGTATTTCGGCCACTTTTTTACCGAAAAGATCGCTCATATGAACCTCCCCCTCCCATTTTTACGGCCCTCAAGCGGATTCATAATGCCGCTTTTTCAATAAAACAAAAGCAGGAAAACGGTTATGAAAAACAGTATTTTTGAGTCCCTGACCCCGGACTTGTTAAGCGAGATACTCCTTCTCAATTCAAGGAACCTGGGGTCATAAAACAGCAGTAAAAACACCAGTATGAAAAAAAGCAGGCTGGAATCACCGTTTTCTCTTCCGTCAAACATGTCAACACCCTCCCGGATAACAGCTTTATATTATATTACTCCCGGTGTGGAGGAGTTGTTACTGTTTATTTCGCAGGCCTATTATTGTTCAAAACCGGCTCCATAATATGACAGGTTTATAAAAACACGGCTCCTTGATTTTGCTTCTCTTATGTGCTATCATTAATATATATTTTTATGGAGGGAAGTGTGGTACAGTGGCTTTAACTTATGCGAAAAAAACGGCGAAGCCATTTATGTCCTTTCCATCTGATGCGGAATTTTCCACGCAGATATCCAACCCTGTGGCTTTGTACACAGGGTTTTAACATAAATGGCCTGTGGCGGGGGTTAAAGGAAATTGGGAAAGTGAGAGTTTAAGGAGAAGACAATGAGACAGGAGCCTGTTGTATTAGACGGCGGTTCTCCATGTATGGAGGTATATGGATATGGTGGTGCGCGGCAATTTACCCAGTATTGATGAATCATCGGTCTTCCATAGCCTTACAAAAGGCAGCATGAGGCTAAACGAGGTGTTTGAAAGTGTTCTTGAGTTTATCAGGGCTGATGTTTCACGCTCCTACAGGATTTCCATAGGCACCGACTCCCAGGTAGGGAGCAGGACGCTTTTCGTCACCTGCATAATTGTGCACAGGGTAGGAAAGGGAGCAATTGGTTTCCTCCACAAGAGTGAAATACCCAGGCCGATTAGAAACTTAAGGGAAAAAATCTATTTGGAAACCTGCGCCAGCCTGCAGCTGGCTTACCTGTTTA